>PUMX01000275.1 GCA_003552485.1 Candidatus Hydrogenedentota bacterium | reverse complement strand
CTGCGACGCCTTGTGCGCAGCCAACCCCTGTGGACTCCCGCGCGCCGGATGCTTGCGCGCGTGCAGCTCGAGCGCGGCAAACTCGCCGAAGCCGAGGAACAATTGCGGGCCGCTACGCAGTTCGAGCCTCGCAACGGCGAAGCATACGCTGACTTGGGTTGGTTTCTGGCTGTATACACGGACCGACGGGACGAGGCGTTGGCGGCGTTCACCAAAGCGCTGCAATACGCGCCCGGCCTACGCGACCACTTGGCCTCCGCGGATTCCCTTCAACCGGTGCGGGAGGAAGATACGCGCTTCCGCGAATTGCTAAATTCAACGACGCAAACCGGCGGCGATTCATTGGAATAACGGCGGCGCTGAGGGTGAGTCCGTCCGTCGCGTCACGCGTGGGGGTGCGCGTGGCGGTAGACCTCTTTGAGCCGCTCCACACTCACATGCGTATAGATCTGCGTGCTCGACAGACTCTCGTGTCCCAAGAGCTCCTGCACGACGCGCAAGTCCGCGCCTGCATCAAGCATATGGGTGGCAAATGTGTGACGCAGCGTGTGCGGCGACACATCACGCCGCCCGGGCAACACCGCGGCCGCGTAACGCTCGATAATGCGCTGAATGCTCCGCGTCGTGAGCGGACCGCCGCGCCAATTGACGAAAAGCCGCTCGTGGCGCGGATTGTTGAGTTCGGCGCGCGCACGCAGATACTCGGTTAACGCCGCGAGCGCTGGCCGGCCCAAGTACGCGATGCGCTCCTTTCGCCGCTTGCCCAGCACGCGCATCGTGCCGCCGACGAGGTCCACGTCGCTGATAAGCAAACCTGCCAGTTCCGCGGCGCGAACGCCGCTGGAATATAGCGTTTCGAGCACGGCGCGATCGCGTTTGCCCAACGCATCGCTGGCATCGGGCGCCTCGATAAGCGCCGTGACCTCGGGAATGCTCAGGCTGTCGGGCAAGTCAGCCGACTGCTTGGGGCTGCGCACGCTTTCGGCAGGGTTTGTTTCGAGGTCGCCCATGCGC
Source organism: Candidatus Hydrogenedentota bacterium (assembly GCA_003552485.1). Taxonomy (GTDB): domain Bacteria; phylum Hydrogenedentota; class Hydrogenedentia; order Hydrogenedentales; family SLHB01; genus PUMX01. The sequence goes on along the minus strand of PUMX01000275.1, from coordinate 4,838 downwards.
ACGAAGTAGCGATACGCGGCGCGAATCGACGCGAGCTTGCGCATGACGGTACGCGCCGACGCGCCGTTGGTTTGAAGATGGGCCAGGAACGCGCGGATGTCGTTCTTGGTGGCCCGGGCCAACGGCTCGAACCGGGGCGGCGGAGGCGACTCGGATTCGGCCTCGGCGGCGAAGGCGGCGACGCCTCGTTCGAGGTAGTCGCAAAAGCGACCAATATCCCGGGTGTACGCGCGCAACGTGTGTACGGACACGCCCCGCTCATACTCGAGGTGGGCCAGAAACCGTTCGGTTTGCGGATCCCACGCGGCCGCTGCTTCGCTCATAAGTACATTCCGCCACGAGATAGCCGTTTTCAAACAAACGGGGACAGCCCCGTTCCGCCTATGCGGACACCATGGGGCCATCCCCGCTTAGCTCTTGTCGCCATCTCACCTTGTGTTGAACGCGTTACACGGCGTCCGGCGCAGGGATCTCGAACTCAGGCATTCGCGGATTCTTCACGAGCTGGTTCGCCTCTTCGGAATACGCGCCGACGAAGCGTTCGGACTCCGCGTTAAGAGTCAGCCACGGTCCGACGATGTATTCTTCTTCGTCTTCCGACAGGCCCACGCCGTCGCGCATGATCTCGTGGAATTCGCGGAACTCCTCATGCGCCCACTCATTGTCGGGAAGCTCGACCGAGTCCATGCTGAACGGCTTGGGCTCACCCAGGCGATACGAGTTATTCATCGTATGACCCAGCAATGAGGAGATGTGCGCCACTTCCATACCCGCGTTGGACAACGACGGGTCGGCGTTGCGGCATGCGTGAATAAAGCTGCCGTAGTTTCCGCCAGGGGTGAGGTCTGGCTCATCCCGCTCAACCTCGTGTTCGTCGCCGTCCGGATCAATATACGTATTGCCAATGATGCGGCCGCCGTCCTCGAAGTAGTAGCGGTTCTCGACCTCCCGCTGGTAGCCGTCATAATCAACGTTGCGCACGTTGAAGAACACGTACTGTCCGTTGGGATACTCAGCGATGGCGAACTGCGTATTCGGGGTTACGCCTTGGTCGTCCCAAGCATACCGTCCGCCCAAGCACATGACCCTTGCCGGATGGGTCTGGTCTTCATCCAACGCCCAGAAAGCCACGTCGAGCTGGTGCGTACCCTGGTTATTCAAGTCGCCGTTGCCGGTTTCCCAGAACCAATGCCAATCATAATGGACGTACTTGTTCCAATGGTTCCGATCGAGCACGGCGTGCCCGCGCCATTGCTCCCAATCCAGCCATTCCGGTGGGACAGAAGGCTGGTCATAGCCGATGCCGCTGCGCGTCTTGCATGCGAATCCGTGTGACACCTTGAGCCGCCCATACTTGCCATTGCGAATGGCCTTGATTAGGCCGGCGTAGTTCGAATCGGAACGCCGTTGCGTGCCATGTTGCACAACGACCCCATACTTCTTCGCCGCCTCGAGCGCCACCCGGCCTTCATACATGTCGTGACTGGCCGGTTTCTCGACGAAGCAATGCTTGCCCGCCTGCGCCGCCCAAATGACGGAAGCCGAATGCCAGTGGTTAGGCGAAGCAACCGAGATCGCATCCAGCGAGGGGTCGGCCAAGGCTTCCCGAATGTCCGTGGTGGTCTTGCAGTCCCGGTCTTCCAGAAGACGGCGATCCGGATCAATCAGCCAGGTAACCTCGACATTATCCATGCCTTCATAGGCGCTGATGTGGCCACGCCCGCGGCCGTTGATGCCCGCCACACCGATGTTCAGCCGTTCATTCGCGCCGAAGACTTTGCCGGTGGTCTTCGTGCCGGCAATGGCGAAGACAGCCGCGCCCGCGGCGGCCCCCGCCGTGCTCTTCAGAAACGTACGCCGGTCTATTCCACTCATAATGCTTGCCCCTTTCGCGCAAAAGATCTCGCAGTTTCGGTTTGCCAAGCGGGAACCCTTTCCCCGAATGGCGCCTCGAGGATTCTTCTGGCCACCCGTTGAGCCAGTGTTATCAGCATAGTAGCCCCGGGCGGTGTTGTCAATCGCGTGGGCGGCGCGTTAAGCCTCACGAGCCCTCGATCGGAATCTCCCTATTCGTGTAGCGCGCGTGCTATGATGCCCGCCATCGTGACTACCAACCGGAGAAGCGGTTGGGGCCAAATCATGCGAGACACCGGCTATCACTGGTCCCTATGCTCAGCGCAAGGAGCACGCGCCCCATGTCGAAACGGTTCACATGCAGCACTACTGCTCGCGCGCGGCGGACGATTACCCGCCGGCGATTCCTAACTGCCGCCGCCGCTGCATCCGCAGCCACGGCGGCGCCTCGGTTCAATATATTGGAAGCGCGAACGCTGCCGCCGAATGAACGGCTGAACATCGCCGCCATCGGTGCGGGCGGGCAGGCCCGCTTCAACATTATGCGCTGCGGCTCGGACCAGATCCTTCCCGTCTATGGCGCAGGCGCCGATCAGAATATCGTGGCCTTGTGCGACGTTGATGACGAGCGCGCGGCGCAGATGTACGAGCAGTTCCCTGATCTGCCAAAATTCAAGGATTTCCGCGTGATGCTCGACCAAATGGACGACGAGATCGATGCGGTCATCGTAACCACCCCCGACCATACGCACGCTGTTGCCGCACTGGCTTGCATGGAGCGGGGTAAACATGTCTACGTTGAAAAACCCATGGCCCACAGTCTGCGCGAGGCGCGCATCCTTACGGAAGCGGCGCGCTACCATGGCGTTATGACGCAGATGGGCAACCAGGGCCACGCCGGCGAGGGGACGCGCGAGCTTTGCGAAATGATCTGGGCCAATTGGATCGGTCCGGTGCACACCGTGCACTGCTGGACCAACCGCCCGACATGGCCCCAAGGCGTAGAGGCGCCCGAAGCCGAGCATCCTCCCGAACATCTCGACTGGAATCTTTGGCTCGGCCCGGCCCGTCAGCGGCCGTACAGCAGCGCTTATGCGCCTCACCGTTGGCGCGGCTTCTGGGACTTTGGCACGGGCGCGTTGGGTGACATGGGCTGCCACATCATGGATCCCGCCTATTGGGCGCTGCAATTGGGGTATCCCGAGAGTGTCGAAGTGGTGAAACAGCAAGGGGCCACGGACGTATCCGCTCCAACGTCATCCGTCATCAAATACACGTTTGGCGAACGGCCGGGCATGCCGCCGGTCACGTTGTACTGGTATTCCGGCGGCGAATCGCCGCCCCGCCCCGAAGGTGTTGACGAGGACGAGGTCCTCGGCGAAAACTCGCGTTTGTCCGGCGAGCGCGAGGGAGTCAACGGGTCGTTGTTTATTGGCGAGAACGGGGTTATCACGTGTGGCACGTATGGCATGAATCCGCGGCTCCTGCCCGCGACGCTCATGGAAGACCGCGAAAAGCCCACGCCCGTAATCCCCCGATCCACGGGCCCGCACGAAGAATGGATCCTCGCATGCAAGGGCGGCCCCAAGCCGATGTCGAACTTCGACTATTCCGGCCCTTTCACCGAGACGGTGCTGCTCGGCGTGCTTGCCGAACGTTTGGACGAGCAGATCGAATGGGACGCCGCCGGTCTGCGCGCACCCAACCTGCCGGAGGCCGACCCTTATGTCCGCGGTTACGCCCGAACGGGCTGGGCCATTCCATAAATACGTGCGTGCGCCTTGCGCCGGTTAACGGCACATTCGGTTATTGCCGCTTCGCGCCGGAACGGGAATCATGCGGGCCTCCTGGATCATGACCCGGATGGCAGTCTCGATAAACTCGTAAAGAACGCCCTTCGGAAGATGGAGACCAGTCTTATTCTGTTCGGCATTTGAGAAACCACCGTTCTTTCGGCCATCAATCGGGTTTCTGGGTGGCTCGGCTGACAGCCCTGGGCGGGTAGCGCTTGTAACGAAACCTTGCTGGCGCTGGCTCACTCACCGCCGGCCGTTTCGCGGCAATGCGTATCCGCAATACACTCGTCGTCGGAGGCGCACAGTGGACACGTCTCCGCTGTGTCGTCACGACCCTCCTCAAAACGCCGTAACACATCGTGAACTTGGGCCGCTCGCTTTTCGTCGCTGAGAATATAGCGCATGAGCCAGACCAGATGCTGGCCGGTCTCGAGGCTCATCAGATGCTCCATCTTGCAAGCGTCGGCCATGGCCAGCTCGCGGGAAACGCCAAGCACTTCCTCAAAAAACTTGGACAGAATGCGGAAATTGTGTTCCACGTGGTGCGCGATTTCCTTACCTTCGTCGGTAAGAAGGAGAAACCGGTTTGGATCTTCCGCGACCCAGCCCCGTTTCTTAAGCTGGGAAATGCTCATAGACGCCGCGCCGCGCGACACCTCGAGCATTTCGGCCACATCGGTCACGCGCGCATACCCCAACTGGTCCCGCAGGCTGTCAATCGCCATCAGGTAATGAGCGGCCGAATGCGTGATATTATTGTTTTCGAATTCACGCCAATAGCTGCCATCGTTGATTATTTTACTCATGGGCATATCCTCTGTTTCACTACCTGAACACTTGTTTGAACCATTATATGCCAAGCGCGCCGATCAATCAAGCGGACGACATGGACACTCACGGATCCATATTGCAAGGGCCGCTTGGCTTGCAGAGCGCGGCGTTTATCGTTCGCAGATGCATGAGACGCTCGTCCTCCTCACGATTCTGGCTGAATGCGGATGGGATTCGTGTACAGCCAAGGGGTCCATTCGCCCAGGATATCGAGGTCCGCAACTAGCCGGTAATTCCCGGCGGTTTCCGGAGCATATTCGAATACACGGCCCTCGCTCTGGGTCACCTGCTCTCCATCACGCAGCAGCGTGAACCGGACCGGATAGGGCGCTTCGGCAACCAGCTCCACGCCCTCCG
>PUMX01000375.1 GCA_003552485.1 Candidatus Hydrogenedentota bacterium | reverse complement strand
GGAGCGGCGCAAGACAATTCAGTTTCACGGCCGCAGCCAAGCGCTCCGGGTCACGCGTGGCGAAATCGCCTCCCGCGCCGACGCCCGCATTGTTTATCAACAGCCCGATCGCGATATCCGCCGTGATCATGTCCAGACGTTCAAAGGCCTCCTCACTCGTCAGATCCGCGCCCAACACGCGGCATTGAGTTCCATAGGCGTCGTTCAACTCGTTGGCAAGCGCGTGAAGCTGGTCTTCTTCAAGCGCCACCAACACCAACGGCATGCCTGAGGCCGCCAATTCACGAGCGAACGCCTCGCCCAATCCCATCGACGCGCCGGTGATCAGCGCCCAACCATCATACTGCTTCATCGCTGGGCGCCTAGCCGGCCTTGCATCGGAATCACCGGTCTGCGTATTCTCACGATCTTCCTTGCATTCTTGTTCGCACAGCCACGAGGCCACTGGAGTCGACGTTGACCCAAATCATAACCTGGAACGTAAACGGCGTTCGCGCTGCAGCGCGTAACGGATTTCTGGATTGGTTGCAGCAGGCAAAGCCGCATGTGCTCTGTCTTCAGGAGACCAAAGCCCATCCCGCTGATCTCGACAACAGCCTGCGCGAGCCGCCCGGCTATACTACCATGTGGGCGCCGGCCGTCAAGAAAGGCTATAGCGGAGTCGCGGCCTTCTGGAGGAAGAGGAACAAGCCGGTGGAAGTCGAAGCGCTCGGCGTCCCGGAATTCGACGATGAGGGACGCACGCAAATCTTGCACTACGAACGTTTCACCCTGATCAATGCTTACTTCCCAAACAGTCAAGCAGAAGGTGCGAGACTACCTTACAAACTGCGGTTCTGCGAAGCGATTCTCGATTACTGCGAGCAACTGCGGCGGGACGGCCGGCACGTGGTCATCTGTGGCGACTATAATATCGCACACAAGGAGATTGACCTCGCGCGGCCCAAACAGAACGTGAAGAACCCCGGTTTTCTGCCCGAAGAACGGGCATTCATGGACGGGTTCATCAGCGCCGGATACGTTGACACGTTCCGTCATTTCTGTGAAGATCCGGGGCATTACACTTGGTGGTCGTACCGAGCCCGCGCCCGCGAGAAGAATATCGGCTGGCGGATCGACTATCATTGCGTCAACGCGGAATTCCTCTCCGCTGTGAAGGAGTGCAGTATATTGAGTAACGTCAGCGGTTCGGACCACTGTCCGGTGCGACTAACCTTGAAAAGGAAAAGCCCCCAGTGAAGTCCCGGATCACTACCCGCAACGGCGACAGCGGCGAGGCCACGGCCTTGGACGGCAAACGGTATCCCAAGTCACACCCCATTATGTCCGCCGTCGGCACGGTTGATGAATTGCGGGGCCACACCGCGTTGCTGCGGCATCACGTCCTGAACTCAGATTGCGAGGACAAGGATGAACTGGCCAATTTTATGCTCTGGATACTCCATACCTACTTCCTTATTGGCGCGGAATGCAGTGATCCCGAATGCAGCAAGCCGCAATATCGGCAGGGAAAGATCGGCCGCGGCCACTCGCGGCGCCTCGAAAAGGGGCAAGCGCAGCTTGAAAGCGCCGTAGCGTTGCCCTCTGGTTTCATCGTTACCGCCGCCAACCTCGTTGCAGCGCAGGCGGATGTTACTTCAGCGGTCACGCGGCGGCTGGAACGCTGTATCGTCGAGCTACGCGACGCCATACCAGGGTTCGACTCAAAGGCGATCCTCGCCTATGTAAACCGTTTGGGTGACTACTTTTACATGCTTGGCCGGTATTTGGAACGTCCCGACCACTCCATGGTCGATTACTCGTTTCTGGGCTCGGAACTGACGCCGGATACCAGCGACGATGATGACTGATACCGTAGAGACAAAAAAGGGGCGAGTGCGAAGCAGCGGGGGAGACTGCGTTCATACGCACTCGCCAGTGGTGGGAACCAGTCATGAACTGACTGCGGCATACGGGCTGCTCGGGGGAGAAGCTATCCCGTTGCCAATTCCTGAAACGTTGACTACCATAGGTATATTCCCCAAGAAGGGATTTTGTCGCGTGAGAATTCTTCTGGCCGGTTTGTAACGACCCTATACCCTATTTCGGACATATTAGAATTATATATTCTGCGCAAAACACAAAACGGCGGGCGGGAACTATGTGGAGAAGACGAGGCGTGATCTCGAAAACAAGGCTCATTGTGGGTTCTGTTCTGTTTGCGGCTTCATGTTCCTGGGCTTTGGCTTCGGGTAATGCCCAGGAAACGCCCAAACCCACCGCTCCTCGCGTGGCCGTGCCGGCGGCTATCGAAGGCTGGCCTTTCACGGGCCTCGTCTTAAACAATGACGCGCCATCGGAGTTGTCCGGCCTTCCTCAAAGCATCTCCCCGGACCAAGGCTCAGACGAAACCGCTTATCCCATTCCGCTGGATTCCGCCCAAACCACATTGGCGCGCGTCGAACGGCATATGCTCGGTTCGGCGCCGGTTTGGCCTCAAGGAAATCCGAAGTCGGCCCAGACTGACCCGGCTGTCCATCACGAAGCGCGGGGCGTTCTGGAGCGGATGTTGGCCGATCAAGACCCCAACACGCGCCTACGCGGTCTCGAGGCGCTAGGCGAAGAAACCAGTGAAGAAGCGCTTGAGCTGCTTCTTGAGGCGGTAATCGATGACCACCGGGAGGTGCGGGAAACGGCTCTAAGGTTGCTCCAGGAACAAACGCCGCGCGATTTGGCCCGCCGGATCATCGAGTTGCTGGCCACAGCTCCCGAACCCATGAGGATGGCGCTCGATCAGGCGCTTCCGGCCTTGAGCGACAACTTGCAGGAGCCCATGACGCAAATCCTTGCCGATGACAGCCGCAGCGAAGCTGAACACACGTGGGCCGCCTATGTGCTTGGGCGCACGAGAAGCGTGGAAAGCTTGCATGTGCTTGCGCAGAGACTATGGACCGCCGAGAATCCGCGCCTCATGGAGGTGTGCGCGCAAGCCATCGCCAGTAGCGAGGACCCGCGTGCACAGCCTTATCTCGTGCAGATGGCGGGACATAGCCACCCGGCCGTCAAGCGCGCGGCTGTCCACGGATTGGCGGGGCTCGGCGGCTCACAGGCATTGTCCGTAATCAGCAACATCGCATCGGGCCGCCAGGAAATGGATATTGGCCTGCGCGCTGAGGCCATAACGCTGTTGGCTCAGATCGGCGACGAACGCGCCATCCCAACGCTAATCCAGATCCTGCAACACTCGCCCCAACTCGAGACATCGGCCGCAAACGCGCTGTACCAACTGACCGGCCAGCCTCTCGGTAGGAATCCGTCCGTATGGATACAATGGTATCAACAGATGCTGGCGGAGCGCGGCCAGCAGCCGGAAGAGGGTCAGCAGCAGCCCACCCAACAACTAGGCCCCCAGGCGCCGCAGCAGCGCCAGCCCGAGGCGCTCCCTCCACAGATCTTTCAGCAACGCCCCGGAGGGGGAGCGGGAACGCCATGGGGCCCCCAGTCTCCCGGGACTCCGTCGCCGCGCCCCAGGGACGACAGATGACACACCGCTGGCTCTCAGCGCGTCGCCTCAACCGCACATCACTGCGGGATCGAGCGCACTTGCCATAGGGGCCCCGTCCGGCTTACCCTTCGCCGCCGCGTTGCGCGCGCTTTATCTCCAACAGTTCTTTCATGATCCCGGAAACATCCACTGATTGGGACACGCCGCCGAATCCGTCATGCACGATTCGATAGAGGCTATACAGCTTGTTGTACACCTCCAAATTCGCGGGATCAGGCTGATATTCCGTATCCTGCACACCCGTCATCGCATCTTGCGCGGACACGAAATCATCGTATCCCCCGTTCGCTTTGCCAGCCGCCACTGCCGCTGAAATGGCCGAACCCAACGCCGGCGCCTGACCCGAACGGGCCACTTGCATGGTGCAGTTGGTCACATCGGCGTAAATCTGCATGAGCATCGGGTTCTTTTCGGCGATGCCGCCACAGCACACAATGCGCTCAATCGGCACATCGTATTCGCGAAGCCGCTCAATGATGGCGCGCGCCCCGAACGCCGTGCCCTCAATAAGAGCGCGGTAGATGTCGGCTTGGGTCGTATGAAGCGTTTGCCCGGCGAGCAGTCCGGTAAGATTAGGATCGATAAGCACGTTCCGGTTGCCGTTGTTCCAATCCAGCGCAAGCAATCCCGATTCGCCGGGCTTCTGCTTCTCGGCTTCGGCGGTGAGCGATTCGTGCAGAGAGCCGTCGCCGCGGCATACATGTTTGACGAACCAATTGAAGATATCGCCGACGGCGGCCTGGCCAGCCTCGATGCCATAGAACCCGGGCAACACCGAGCCGTTGACGATGCCGGCGATGCCGGGAATATCCGGCAGTTGGCGTTCGAGCGCGGCCACGGTGATATCGCACGCCGACGTGCCCAGAATCTTCACCAGCACGCCTTCCCGCACGCCCGCGCCCACGGCCCCAAAATGCGCGTCGATGGCGCCAATCGCCACGGGAATGCCTTCGGGCAACCCGAGACGTTCAGCCCACTCGCTACACAGTCCGCCCGCGGACTCCGAGAGATCGTAGGCCTTTTCATAGAGCCGGTCCCGAAGGCTGGCCAACTTCGGATCGAGCAACCCCAGGAACTGCTTGTCCGGCAGCCCGTTCCAGTCTTCCGCATAGAGGGCTTTGTGTCCGGCGGCGCATACGCCGCGCCGCATATCCTCAGGCCGTGTCTTGCCGGTCAGCACCGCTGGGATAAAGTCCGCCAGCTCGACCCAACTGTGGGCAGCGTCGAAGACATCTGGCGATGTATTGAGGCAATGCCACACCTTGGACCAAAACCATTCGGAGCTGTAGACCTCGCCACACTTGGCCAGATAATGCGGCCGATGCTCGCGCGCTGTTCCGGTGATGCGGGCCGCTTCGTCCGCTGACGTATGGTCTTTCCACAACCAAGCCTGCGCCGCGAGGTTATCTTTCCAATCAGGCAGCACGCCCAGCGGTTCATTCTTCTCGTTCACGGGCATGGGCGTGGACGCCGTCGTATCCACGCCAATACCAATAACGCGATCCGGACTGAACCCGTCCGAGGCGCGGGCCGCCTGAATGGCGCCGGTCACCGCCACGGCCAGACCCTCGATGTAGTCACCGGGATGCTGCCGCGCGAGATTGTCGTCCTTGGGATCTACCAGCACCCCTTCGTCGCCCGAAGGGTAATTGAAAACCTGCGCCCCGATTTCCTCCCCGTTTTCACAGGAAAAGACAACCGCCCGCACCGAGTTTGTCCCATAATCAATGCCTAGTGTGTATGAACTCATGGCGCCTCCCGTATTTGCATTCGACACCGCGCGGCGCAGGGCCGCGGGATTTCGCAATTCACCCCTGTGTTCCAACTATACAGACCGACAGTCCTTCCGCCCAGCGATTCGGCAACGCGCATTCCAACCGGCTGGCTGCAGCCTTAATCGTTCAGCGTCCAGCGGGCTTGCCGCAACACAGCCCGGGGCGAGTCGGCCATGCGCTCGTACCAGACGGTCAACAGGGATCCGTCGTCGAACTGAACCGTTGACGGATAGCCAATGTCGCCGGTCCCATCGTCGGAGAGTATGATCTCGCCGGACCATGTGCGTCCGTGGTCTTCGCTGACCCGGGCGCGGTTGCCCCGTGGATCGCGCCGGTATCCATAGGTCATCAACAGCCGGTCGTCGTCAAGACGAAGCAGATGCGAAGGCAGCCCCCACACGTCAATGGCCTCGGGCGCTGACCACGTCTCGCCACCGTCACTGGACTCGCACTGTAGCGTCTCACGATAGTCGGTTTCATTGTGATTCCGTATCTGGCAGACGATCCGTCCATCCGCTGTTTCCACGGCGTGCAGT
>PUMX01000408.1 GCA_003552485.1 Candidatus Hydrogenedentota bacterium | reverse complement strand
CAGCGCAGCCCTATCCTCCGGACAGGCTACCAAACAATACCACAAAACAAACAAACAAAAAGTGGACATTTCTAATGGGTCTAAACACACGACATTTCTAATGTGGTTTGACACAACCATAGCCGTTCCAATTATTTACGGACGCTGCAGGCGGCGCCCGCCACTGATTGCCGCTAAGCCCAGCGAAAACCATGCCGGTTTCGACGCTGTCAACTCACCGCTCCAACGCCTAAGAATTTGCCAATGCAGGGGCGCATGGAATTAGAATAAAACAATAGCTTTTGGAGCCGCTGTGATATTGGCGGCCATGATTGGGAACAACATCCACCACCCGGTGTGTTTCGCTACTTCAAAATTTGGAGAAAAGCGCAATGCTATTCGAACATCACACTCGTACGGCCCGGTCCTCAAAGGGCCTAACGCTACTAGCTGGTATCGCTTTATTTACGGCGATGCTCACGGCCGCAGCCGAAGGACACCCCCCAGAAATCGCGCTCGAATTCGACGGCGCTGGGGCACATGTCGATACGGGTGTGACCGCCGCCGATCTTGGCGTCGCCGGCAATGCCCCGCGAACCATCGAAGCATGGGTCAAGGCAGCCGAGGCCAATGATCACGGCGGCGTCTTCAGTTTAGGGGCCGGCGGCGAGGAAGCCCTGGATTTCTCGCTGCGCGCTTTAAGGGAAGGCCCTCGCCCAGACCGGCGCGCGCCTACGGCGAAACCGTGGCGTGGCCAGTTTGGCGGTGATGCGGATATCGATTTCTTTTACGCCACGACGGATCGGTGGGTTCACTTCGCCTTGGTGCATACCGGTAGCGAGACTATCGTGTACGTTAACGGGGACCCGTACGAACGCGCTACACAAGAACTCGACACATCCTCGGCTGAGCCCTTCCGCATCGGTTGGTGGCCTGGCGGGGAAGCGAACCAGAGCTTTGCCGGCAAGATCGCCGAGGTGCGGGTTTGGGACCACGCGCGGGATGAGTCGGAGCTTCAGGCCAACATGCACGGGCCGCTGGAAGGCGACGAAGACGGGCTGGTCGGCTACTGGCCGTTAAACGATGGGCAGGGGGACGCTGCCCGTGATGTGGCCGCGGGCAACGACGGACAGTTCACGGGCGCTCCCCGTTGGGCCTATGTGCGCCCATTCACGACCGACCTCCCCCATGGCAAACCATTCGCCGAAGGTGAACCCGTAACGTTTGGGCCTGTCGAGCTACGGGACGCGACGGGCGAGGTCGACTATCAGTGGTATTTCGACGGCGAACCGCTCGACGGTGAGACAGGAAACACACTTACACTTTCCAGCTTGAGCGAAGAGCGCCTTGGAACATATCACGTCGAAGTCAATGATGAGCGAGACCTTACACCCGTCGAGTCCACACGCTCACGGCTGGCGAAGCCGGATTGGCCCATGTGGCGCTTCGATGCGGCGCGCACCGGTGATACGCCCCTCGAACTCGCCGAGGACTTACATCTGCAGTGGGTGCGCGAATTGCCCGAACCCAAGCGCGCATGGCGTCATCAATGGGATGACTGGGGCAAATTGGATTTCGACATTTCCTACACGCCTGTGGTGAAGGGCGAGCGGATCTTTGTTCCATCGAACGTAACGGATAGCGTAACGGCTTATTGCATCGAAGACGGCGCGGAACAATGGCGGTTCTACGCCGACGGTCCCGTGCGACTCGCCCCCGCTGCATGGCGGGATTACGTCTACTTTGTATCTGATGATGGCCATCTTTATTGCCTCAACGCAAACAGCGGCGAGCTCGTATGGAAATTCCGCGGCGGGCCGTCCGCTCATCATTTCCTCGGCAATGAGCGCATCATCAACATGTGGCCGGCCCGCGGCGCGCCAGTCGTTAAGGACGGCGTTGTGTACTTTGCAGCGGGTGTGTGGCCGTTGCACGGCGTTTTCATCTACGCCCTGGACGCGGAGAGCGGCGACGTGGTGTGGGTGAATGACACCACCAGCTCGGACTATCGCAAGCTGTTTCGTGGACCCAGCTATGGCGGTATTGCGCCGCAGGGCTATATCGCGGCGGGCAAGGATCGGCTGGTCGTCGCTGGCGGACGCACGCCCCCCGTGTTTCTGGATCGCCACACCGGCGAGTTTTTGGATGAGCATTTCACTACCGAAAAGCCCGCCGGTGATTACGCGGTATATGAGGGCGGGCTTGCGCTGCGGCGCGACGCGGGGCCTCCGCGTTCGGACGACGCCCCGAATCCAGCGAGCATGCGCGCCTACGGGCGCTGGGACGCCGATATTGATGCGGGAACAGTGATCACGAACGCAATGCTCATGGACCGAATCGAGGCGCTGGACGAGCAGATTGGCGGGGAAGTGTTTTATAAGCTCGCCGCCCGCGATCGCCTGTTTCTACCTACGGCATGTGGAACGCTGTATTGTTTTGGACCCGACGAGGCCGAGACGGTCCGTCACGGACATGACGCCGCGCCAGTACAGCCAGAATCCGCGGATTGGGCGCCAATCGCACAGGAAATCATCGATGAACTCGGCGAAACAGAGGGATACGGCCTGATGCTGGGCGCGGGTTCCGGCGACTTGTTGCGCGAACTGCTTGTGCGCAGCGATTTGCACATGGTGGTAGTCGACGGGCGCCCTGAGAAGGTGAGAGCGCTACGCGACGAACTCGCCCAAGCGGATCAGTATGGGCGGCGCGCGGCTGTCATTGAGACGGGCCCCGCGGAGTTTTCCGTACAACCGTATCTGTTCAGCCTCGTGGTAAGCGAGAATGCCGACGCCGCCGGGCTTCCCGATGATGTAAGCGCGTTGGAGAACATTCTGGATCGTTTGCGGCCTTACGGCGGCGTCGCCTGGCTAGGCGGGGCGAGCGGCATCGCCTCGACGGCCTTGGCCGCCGAGGCCGACCAGGTTTCCGTCGAGCAACGCGAGGACGCCGTATTTGCTACGCGCGGCGGTCCGTTGACAGGCGCGGGGCAGTGGACTCATCAGCATCAAGATCCCGCCAACACGTTGACCTCCCACGATGATCGCGTGCGTTTGCCCTTGGGCGTGCTGTGGTTCGGCGGACCCAGCTACGACAACGTCTTGCCGCGTCATGCCGGCGGTCCCCGCCCGCAGATTTCGGCGGGCCGTCAGATCTTTCTCGGCGTCGAGACGATCAGCGCGCGTTGCGTGTACACCGGCCGCGAACTCTGGGAGCAAGAGTTTCCGGGAATCGGTCATCCCTTCACGGACCTCGAGCGGGAAGCCGAATGGAATGACGGACACCTTGTACGTATGGCCAATATTCCCGGCGCAACGTACATCGGCAGTCCTTTTGTCTCGTTGTCCGATGCAGTCTACCTGCGCCACGAAGGCCGCATTCACCGGCTCGATCCGCGGACGGGCGAGACGGCGGAGGTCTTCTCGTTGCCCGGCCGGCCCGTCGAGGCGATTTACGGCGACGACGCGCCCGACTGGGGGCACATCAGTATTCGCGGCGATGTGCTTGTGACCACCAATGAACCCCATATCTTCGAGGACCAGGAACTCGGCTGGACCGACAGCTATAGCGGCACGTCGAGCAGGCTCCTCATTGGCATGGATCGGTATGACGGCGAGATTCTGTGGACACGCGAGGCGGACATTGGGTTCCGTCACAACGCCATTGTCAGTTCGGACGATACGCTTTTCGTAGTCGACGGCCTGTCGGAGAACGCTGTCCATCATCTTGCGCGTAGAGGCGAAGAACCAGAAGAACGCTCCCACGTGTTTGCTTTGGACCTGCACACGGGCGAAGAGCTGTGGCGTGAAGAGAGCGACGTATTCGGCACGTATCTGATCTATAGCGCCGAGCATGAGACGCTTATCGAGGGAGGCAGCCAGGATCTGCGCCGTCCGTTTGAGGATGAGCCGCGCGTCATGACGGCGCGTAATGGCGCCGATGGCGAGATCCTCTGGGAATCTGGACATCTCACGCTGCCGGGAGCGATTCACGGAGACATGCTGATTCCGGGACGGCCCGGCACGGCTCGATCAATCCTGACCGGCGAGGATTGGATGCGTGAACAGCCGCACACAGGCGAGCGCAGCGGCTGGCGTTACAGCCGGAGCAAAGGGTGCAGCACGTTAAACGCGAGCAATCATTTGCTGCTGTACCGCTCGACCTATGCGGCGTACTTCGACCTCGAATATGATACAGGCACAGGCTTTTTCAGCGGATTCGCCGCCGGCTGCACGGCCAATATGATAGCGGCGGATGGCGTGCTTAACGCGTTGGATTACCGGCGCACTTGCACGTGTCACTATCCTCATCAAACTTCACTGGCGATGATCCACATGCCGGAAGACTCGAATATCGAAGCGTGGACCCGCTACGACGCTTCCGCGCCGGATCCCGAGGGCTACGGCCTTAACTTCGGCGCGCCCGGAAGGCGGGTGGATCGCGCATCCGGACGGGTGTGGCATCACCGGGACGGAGGGCCTCGGCGTCATCCTTCTGCGATAAAGGATAACGGCGGCGGCCTCGATTGGGTGGCGGCGTCCGCACGGGAACTGAATGGGGCCGAGGACGAAGCCATCACCATCCACGATCTCATCGAGGGCGAATACACGGTGCGTCTGCATTTTGCGGAACTTGATGAAGCCGTCGACGCTGGGCAGCGTGTGTTCGACGTGCTTATCGACGGCGAAGAGATGTTGAGCGAATTCGATATTGCGGCCACTGCCGGCGGCTCTTGGCGTGGCGTGGTAAAGGAGTTCACTGTGGACGCCGGCATGACGATGGACCTCGAGCTACGCAAGTCAGATGGCGCTGATCTCTATCCGCTCATTAATGGCGTCGAGCTTGTCGCCAGTGGCGTTGAAACGGCCCAGGGTGAGTAGACAGCCCGCCGGCATTTCCGGCGATCCTGGAATTCAAGGGATCCGCGACGGACGGAACGAAACCATTAGGGAAAAAAATTCACGAAACATTGAGGACTCTTTGTTTGTTGTATAAACATCCAGGAACGCCTGGCGTCGTCGGCTGACACCGGAGAAGGTCATCGAAGAGCGCGAATTCGCCGGTTTACAGCAGCGACGGCTGTCACGCTTGACTTGATCCTGGACGTACTTCTGTTAATACTTGATTTGATGCATGGTCACGTCCCTATATCGGGCGGGCGCCATGCCACGCTAGAGCAGGACGCGGAAGAGACATCCTTGTGTTCCTATTCGCTTCTCGCAGTGCGCTCCAAAGAGCGAATAGGCAAGAAACCCGACAATAGACTTAATTCCATGCTGGAAAAAAGGGGGCGACATGTCAGATGCACGCGTCGCGACTACTCGTATCGGCGTACCTCCCATGGGCGCTTATGGCGGCTTGCTTCGCAGAGCGGTGAACAACGCGCTGAAAGAACTGGGAATATCGAACGTAAAGTTGGAAAATGCGCCGCCCATCACGCGAAAGACGATTGACCGCGGCTCCCAGTACATGGATGAAAACATGTGTCTGCCCGCGAAGATTATCTTGGGCAATATCTTGGAGATGAATGACCAAGGTATAGAGCTGGCTGTCGAGTGGGACAACTGTGGCGAGTGCCGGCAGAAGGCGTACTGGCTCATCCATCAGAGTGTTTTGCGCCAGATGGACGTAAACACCAAAGTAGTCGCCATTCAGCCCAATAACCTTATCGGATGGCTGATGGATGTGGTTCCAAATTTTCCCCGTGGGAAGCAGCGCTGGTTTATTCGCCGCGTGTTGAGAGAGCTGTGGGCATTCGATTCGCGCTTCATGCAGAAGCAGGCCACTGTGCCCGAAGAAAAGCCCAAGATAGGCGTCTGCGGCGAGATTTACACCGTTTTGGAGCCCGGAGCTAACCTGGATATCATATCGCGGCTTGAAGCTTCGGGCGCGTATGTGCACAACGCTTTG
>PUMX01000104.1 GCA_003552485.1 Candidatus Hydrogenedentota bacterium | reverse complement strand
CTTCTCCCTTACCACTGCGTCCATCCGTTCTTGGACCATGACTTCGTCTTCGGCCACCCACTGGTTTTCGGCGGTCAACCGAAACTCGCCCCCAACCGCCGAGGTCTGAGGGACAGAGCTGCGAATTACACGGTCCTCGGTAGGCGCGTATTCGCCCCAGCCCCAGAAATCAGCGGCCTTTTCGCCACGCATCTCAATCCAGCCCATGAAAATGCCGCGGTGATAGAGATGGTCCTCTGGGCGCAGACCGGTGACTTCCACGCCGCTAGGAGTATTGAACGGGTGAAAGAATCCCCCACTGTCCACGGTAAGATCGACATCCTCTGGCACGACGAGGTTGTACACGAGTACAATATTCCCGTCCAGTCCGCGAACCTCAATCCGCTCCGGGGTAACGTGGATGCCGTGCCCAAGCTCCCGAGAGCCCACGCCGAGAGTCAACACAACGGCCAGTAAGGCAAGGCTTGCGACTTTCCAGCTTCTCTTCATGTCCGCCACCTCCTTCGAAGGCGTTGACTATCCCCGCTGGTCCGGTCCATCAAGACAACGCGGCACGGACTGCGGCAAGGAATCAACGCTTCATCCACGCGCGCGTTCCTCAAGTTGGATGAGCTTCTCCTCGTCAAAAAACGTGAACGCCTTGGCCAACTCGACGTTCTCTTCAAGTATCTCCTCGCTGGAAATGCCAATGTTCGCCGTGGCAATGGGCAGGCTGAGCGCATACCCCAGCGCCTCTTCCATGGAGATGTTCCGTTCGAAAACTCCGCCCCTTGCGGGGACCTTCATCGCGATGGTTCCGATATCCTTTTCTTGCGCCATGGCCAGCATGTCCCGCAGATTCTCGGGATCGTGCATGGCCAAGCCGGCAGGATTCATGGTCACGAAGACACAGTCGAAGTCGTACCGGTCCATGGCCTCCATAAGGGTGGCGCTTGAATGGCTGCTGATTCCGATGTGCCCAATCCGGCCTTCGTCCCGAAGCTGCTCGAACACAGTGACCGAACCGGTGTCCCGGTTAAGCACTTCATCAAGATCGTCAATGGTGTGAACGGCATGCAAGAAATACAGGTCGATGTAATCAGTGTGTAACCGTTGGCAACTCTGTTCGAACTCATTGTCCCTAAGCCCCTGGGCCGTTCGCGTTCGCTGACGCGTCTTCGTGGCGAGAAACACCTCATCGCGCCGGTCTTTCATCACCTCGCCCACGATCTGTTCGCTAGCCCCGTAACACGGCGCGGTGTCAATGTAATTGACGCCCAAGTCAAGCGCGCGATTGACAATCGCCACGCCGGTGTCCCGCTGAGCCGGGTCCATCATGGGCGTATCCCCGCCACAGCCAAGACTTAACACCGTGGCTTCATAACCGGTCTTGCCCAAACGCCGGGTGGCGAGGCCATTATTTGCCATCTGCTCAGCAAGGGTTACAGCCCCTTGCTGAGAAGTGAATGCGCTACCGAGACCCGCGCCCAGGGCGGCGCCCGCCGCAGTCCGCAAAAAACTGCGTCTTCCTATCCCGTTCATCGTGGTTCTCCTTGGTATCCCGATTATGGCCAGTGAAGAATCTTCCGGGAAGTCTCACTATGGAACCACACTATCAAGTAAGCGTAAGTGAGTCCAATTATCCGGTCTGCGATAGTTGGTCCAAGTGTCACAAAAGTCCTAGGTTCCTCGATTCATGGCCCAGCCCACAAAGCTCCGCGAATTCGCCGAGGGTGGGGTCTCCGAGCCGACCGTGTTTGGTGCTGTCGTCTTCCTTCAGTAGCCGGGCCAGCTCTTTCGCGCCGCTCGCTCGATGCCATGTCCATAGCCGACGGAGTAGAGACTTCATGAGGTTTTCGGTTAAGGTTAGCTGAAATCTTTGGGTTTCCAAGCAACGCGAAAGAGGGAGGAAGCTGTAATGACGAAACGCGCAACTCGCCGTGATTTCTTGAAAACCGCGGCCGGCGCCGCCGCGACATGGACCGCCTTGAGTCGAACGCGCATGGCGGGCGCGGATGATGACCCTGGCATAATGCGGCGGATCACCTTGCCCACCGTGGACATTTCGGACGAAAGCGACCGGCACGTCATCGTCGCCGAAGGGACCGAGGAAACATACCAAGGACATGTAGACACACTACTAATGCCCGATGGCGAGACCATGTTCACGGCTTGGTCCATCGGACACGCCGTGCATATCGGGCCGCTCGCCCGTAGCCGGGACGGCGGACTGAGCTGGGAACGCATTGAGGTTCCCGACAACTGGTTCGAAGTGAGTAATACGCCCACCATTCACCGGCTCGTGGATCCCGGAGGGACGGAGCGTCTGCTCGTTTTCGGGGGCGGGCTTCGTATGGTGGATCCTGACGGCGGGCCGCCTTATCCCATGTATCAAGCGGTGTCCGAAGACGGCGGCGAAACCTGGTCGCCCATGACGCCGAACGGACTGGAAGGCGAGGTTCCGCCGAAGAGCATCAAGCCGTTCGATGACGGAAACCGGCTCGTGATGTGGTCGGACCTTGCGCCGATCGATGACGAACCGGCCCACGTGTGGCAGAGCGCCTCAACGGACGGCGGCCTGACCTGGGGGCCGGAAGAGAAGATCTTCGAGACGCCAGCGCGATGGGCGCAGCCGTCCGTTATTCGTTCGCCTGGTGGCGGGCAGTTGCTTATGCTCATGCGGGAAAACTCACGCGAGCTTAACTCCTTGTATTCAACCAGCGATGACGACGGCCAGACTTGGGCCGAACCCCGCGAATTGCCCGCCGCGCTGACTGGCGATCGTCATGTGCTCCGCTATGCGCCGGACGGCAGGCTTGTGGTGGTCATGCGCGACCGCGCCGGTCAGGGCATCAAGGACTGGAATAGCCCGACTTACGGACACTACGTGGCGTGGATTGGCGCTTACGAGGATATTATCGAAGGGCGAGAGGGGCAATACCGGGCAAAGCTGCTGCATTCGCATGCCGGCGCCGATTGCGGGTATTCGGGGCTCGAGCGTCTGCCCGACGGAACGTTCGTGGCGACAACCTACGTAAAATACCGTTCGGATGATCCGAACCACTCTGTTGTCAGCGTACGCTTCCAACTCGAGGAACTAGACGACAAACTCGATCAAGAAGAGTGAGCCACGTACAGGCGAGAATCAAGACACACTGCGCCGATGCGATCTGGGCAGCGCATTCATTGTTCGCGGCGTCTCTGAGTTACGCGTCAGTAAAGAGGCGCAGAGGGCCCCTATGGGGTCAAGCTGCGCCTCGCGCCATTACCCCTGCAACATGACCCGGCGGACGAGTTTCTGGCTTTCTACGGCGTCCAGCGATTTCTGGGCCTTCTTGAGTTCGCTCGTATCGAGTTTATCCAGTTTCTTCCAGAAGATCGACAGATTCCCCACCGCAATCTGGCAGGCGTGGGCAGGGTCGATTCGGGGCGCCGTCACGTTCAGTGTGTGATAGCCTTTGTATTTTGCCGCCCGCAGGTGATATAGGGTTTCCATGAGCTCCCACATATGGACGCTGCCGGGAAGGAGCAGGTCATCCCAGAGACGGTAATTGTCGCTGAAATAGACCTGAAACAGCTTGTTGGCGCGGGCCAAAAACGCGATAGACTCGGCAGGATTCTCTCCAGCCATTAGCGCGCTCGAGAAGTCCATGGCCACCCCCACGTTCTTCATCGCGATTTCTTGACACAAAGACAACGCCTTTCCTACGGAGCCTATTGTGAGATACTTGCGCGGTTCACGGGGCTTGTAGCAGATGGCGACATTAATGTCGGGTGAGGCGTATTTGGCGATGGTTTTGATACTGGAAATAACAGTGTTCCAATGGGTCGTATAATCAACGTGAAACGGATAATCAAAGCCATCGCTAAACAGACGCAGCGTAATGTCGGTCGCGCCAACTTGCCGCGCAATATCGGCGGCCTTACGACCTTCGTCAATCGCGGCATTACGGGTCTTGGGATGTTGATGACCGAAGGCGCCAAGCGCGAAACGCCGGTCATGGGCTAGATTGGCCGAAACGGCTGAGCAAGCAAGACTATACTCCTTTAGAACCCGCTTAAGCTCTTTGACGGTAAACTCGTCATCGATCTCATGCTGGGAGACTTCAATCGCTTTGATCCCCTTGATTTTCGATATAGCAGCCACCCGTTCCTGCATACGCAACGGATCACGATATCCCTCCGGACAATACAGGTCGGATGCGCCGGAGAACACATTTAGCGCAGTGGAAATTCGCAAGGTCATCTCAGTCTCCCAATCAAGCGGCAAAAACGTATAGAGCGGGGGCGTGTGGATAGAGCGTAAGCGCCGTTACGGGAATAATGGCCGTCGGCCGTAATCGATTTTCGGTTAGATTAACGGCTATCCACCAGAAAGGCTGGGTGTTGCGCGCCCCGGATTCGTAACGCATTTAGCCACAAAGTCTACTGCAAGCGCGTCAAAAAGTCAAGAGCCCACACAGTATATCCATATTATCAAATAAACTGCGCATATAGTAACCCCCTTTGCAGCAACATCGGTCTTCCGCCCGCTCGTCTGCCACGCCTGTCCGGAAACAGCCGCCAAGAACGGCCCTACTGAGCGTTCGAAACCTCTGCTATAACATCCCAGAGCGGCCGCACGCCTTCCCGAGTAACCGCGGAAAACGCCACGATCAGTACGTCCTCATCCAAGTCCAATGCACGCCGCAGCCGGTTAATTGCGGCTAATCGCTGGCTCTTCTTCACTTTGTCCATTTTTGTGGCAATTATGACCACAGGCCGCTGATAAGCATCAAGGAGTTCGAGGAGTTCGTGATCTCGTTCCGTGGGTTCGTGCCGGGCATCGACAAGGTGCGCGACAAGACGCAATGTTTGGCGCTTGGCGAGGTATTCGGTGATCGCCTTTCCCCATAAGGCCTTTAGCTGCTGCGGCGCCTTGGCGTAGCCGTAACCCGGGAGATCAACGAAATAGAGGCGGCCATTGACATCGAAGTAATTCAGCGTCCGGGTTTTGCCCGGCGTCTTGCTCGTCTTGGCCAAGCTCTTGCGATTCAATAAGGCGTTTAGCAGGGATGATTTGCCTACGTTGGACCGCCCCGCAAAAGCGATCTCGGGCCGGCCGCCAGCGGGACAGTCAGCCAGCTTTACAGCGCTTTTCACGAAGTCTGCGGTGTAGATTTTCACTCGGCGGCTTTCGCGGTTCTAAGCCCGAGAGCGGGGAAGGCGGCCCGAAATACTTCATCCACCTCTTCCACGAAAACGAAGGTTAACTCTTCCTTGAGTTCCTTCGGGATTTCCACCATGTCCTTTTCGTTATCCTTTGGAAGCACAACGGTCGCGCAACGCGCGCGATGGGCCGCCAACACCTTCTCCTTGACGCCCCCAACCTCGAGTACACGCCCACGCAGGGTGATTTCGCCTGTCATGGCGACACCGGTCACGGGCGCTTCCTGTCGAAGAGCCGACAACATGGAAACCGCGATCGCCACGCCCGCCGACGGCCCATCCTTCGGAGTGGCCCCTTCAGGCACATGCACATGAAAGTCATGATTGGTGTTGAAATCCGGCGGGATTTCCAACGTCTCCGCGTGAGCACGCAAGTAGGTGTAGGAGGCCTGAGCCGACTCTTTCATGACCTCGCCAAGCTGTCCCGTTGTTTGGAGTTGACCGCCGCCCTTCATGATGCTGGTCTCGATGTGCAGGATTTCGCCGCCAGCGGGCGTCCAGGCGAGCCCGATGGCGACACCAGGCCTCGGGTGCGGGTCAGTCTGCAAGTCCGGGTGGGCATGGGGGCCGAGCATACTGGCTACGGTCTCCGCGTCCGCGCGCAATGGACCATCCGCCAGGTCGCCCGCGACCACCTTCTGGGCCGCTTTCCGGCAAACCTGCGCAATACGGCGCTCGAGTTCTCGAACACCGGCCTCGCGGG
>PUMX01000245.1 GCA_003552485.1 Candidatus Hydrogenedentota bacterium | reverse complement strand
TTCCCGGCGCGCGTACATAGCGCATACGCATGGGCGTTCCCTGTATGTACTGCTCCACGGCGGAAGACGCATCCTGTTGGCCGTAGTCTGCAATAATCACTTCGAAGCGGGCCGCAGGATAACTCTGCACTTCCAGGTGCGCAACGGCTGTCGGTAACAGCTCCCAAGCACTGGCGGTTGGAATCACGACGGTGATGACGACGCTATCCATGCAAGGTTTCCTCTGCAATAGTCTCTGGCGGCTTCGTTGGCCTTTTCCCGGAAAGACCCAGTGCTTTTGCTAAGCGCGATTCACTGTGTTGTCCGCGACCCCTGTCGTCCGTGCTGCGAAAGCCCAGCAGCACGGACACAGCGGCCCGATTTTGGGTCAAAGACCGGCGACCTGGATCATTCATCACAAGAGAGAGCACGGCCATAACCGAATGGGCTGCAGCGCTCACAGTATACGCGGGCCACGGGCTAATTCCTGCGCGGCTAAGCAGGTCCGCGCCCCATAGCGCCGGATGGAACGTGATACCGGCGATGCAACCATACTATCCTTATGGGGCATAGTGTTCAAAGACTCGTGTCACGGTTCATTCAACGCGGCGCCGCGAGTTTCCGCTGGACGCTCTCGTTTGCTACAATTGGGCGTGCATTGGAGGCCGTTGGACGAGACGGAAATTCGTTTCAGGGACGTTTGAGTCCAAACAGCACTACGGTTTGTCGCTAACACCAGAGCGGCGGTCGGGTTCCGCGTATCTGTCGGTGACAACAAGACAACGACACCGTCACGGCCAGGACAAGGCGCGGCGGAGTCATCTACATAATGGGCTTGTTCAGCAAAAAGATCGAAGCACGGCGGTTGGCGCCCTTGTGCCGGCAGTTGGCTACGGCGTACGACGCGGGTATTCCCATCCTGCGCACCCTCGAGATGGCCCAGCGCGAAGCGAAAGACCGGCGCGTGAAGAATGTGCTGGGCGGGATGCACGACGACATCCGCGAGGGCGCAACGCTCGGCGAGGCCGCCAAACGCCATTCTGACCGGTTGCCTCCGCTATTGGTCCAGATGTTGGCCGCGGGCGAACAGGGCGGCCGTCTCGACGCGATGTTGAACGATCTGGCATCGTACTATGAAGACCGCGTGGCCATGAGACAGAAAATGATGACCATGGCCGCTTACCCCATTGTTCAGCTTGTAGTGCTTTGGTTTCTTGGGACCTTTGCCCTCGGGTTGGTGGGTCGAGTTACAGCTGCATTTGGCTCGCGAGGGGGCGAAGTGGATCTGTTCGGCTACTTCAACGATTACGTCATGTTTCAAGTAATCGCTTTGCTCGTCGCAGTAGGGGCCGTGCTGGCGCTGGCGCTCGTGGCGCGCACCGGCGCGTTGCGGTGGTTCTGGGGGTGGATTGCCACATTTGTGTGGCCGTTGGCGCCGGTAACGCGCAAATTCGCGCTGGCCCGGTTCTGCCGCGGCATGTCCCTATTGCTGGGCAGCGGGGTGAACACGACGCAAGCCATTCGCAGTTCGGCGGCTGTGGCGAGCAATCCCTACATCGAACGGGATCTGTTGCGCGCCGTCGAGCCGGTGAAAGAAGGCGCTACGCTGTCCGAAGCGTTTGGGACCTCGCGCTATTTGTCGTCTACTGCGCGGGAAATGCTCGAGGTGGGCGAGGCCAGCGGCAAACTGGAAGCTTCGTTGCGCAAAGCCAGCGACTACCATTTTAACGAGGCCAGCGCGGCGTTGCAGGTAATGACGAAGGTGGGCTTTGTGGTGTTGCTGCTAGTGGTGGCCGGCTTGATTGGTTACGTGATTATCAGTTTCTACACGCAATTGTATGGAGGACTGTTCGATGAACTTGGAATATAGCAGCAGCGAGGAACCCCGGGATCGCACCAAGCTGATCTGGGCGGTTGTCTTGGCTGTCGTGGTGCTTATGGTGCTCGTCATGTGGGGTATGGGCCAGGCCAGGCCCGTTACGTCAGAGGTGCGGGCCCGCCACATTCTTGTACAGCCAGACACTGCCGGCGCCGAGGGGGTAAGCGAAGCGTATGAGTTGGCCCAAGAGTTGCGCGAGCGGTTGGTTGACGGAGAAAGCTTCTCCCGTCTCGCGCGTCAATACTCCGCCGACCCACGAAGCGCGGCCCGTGGCGGCGACTTGGGCTACGCCGACCGTGGCACGTACGAGGACGCCTTTGAACAGTATCTTTGGCAGGGCTCCGTCGGCGAGATTAGCCCAGTAATCCAGACGAGTCACGGCTATCACATCATCGAGATACTAGACCGCCGATGGTCGGAAGCTGACCGTTACCACCAGGAGATCCGGCGTCGTTCGCTCGAGGAACTTGAAGCACCCGAACCCGAAGCCCCGTGAGGTTAACACGCCAGTTGACAGTGCGAAACGGAATGTGCGAAGCGAGGAGGCGAATTAGGGGACTCCACCCCGCGATCATGAACAATTGTAACGGCTTCAGGAGCGGTTCCTACGGCGTCTTCCGGTAGAACTTCTGGAGATTCTGCATAACCGGTTGTAGATTAGGGTTATCGGCAAAGAAGACGCTCAACAGCAAAATCACCAATTGTTCGGCGGGATTCAGGGTCCCCTGCGCCGGGCTGGGGATCTGGCTTAACGGGTTTACGTGTTTCATACTTCGTCATCCTCCGGTTTGGCAACGGCGCGTAGTGTAGCATGAGGACCGCTGCCGCGCCAAGCGCTCCAAGGGGCGGTATCGCAAGGAACATGTAGAGCGATCAGGGAGCGCCGCTTTTCACATTGAATCGCGTGTGGCGCCGCGATGCGTTCCCATATTCAGATTTGCGCCCCGCCGGTGTTTTTCCGCGAATCGATGTAACCGAATCCAGACAATACAGGAGTAGGCTGCGTGTATGCTTTTGATTCAATCGCCGACGCCATTGTCCGCGCGATCCCGGAAATAGATAAGACCGACTTGGCTTTTGCCCCGCCTCCCAAACTTGACATGGGCGATATCGCTTTGCGCACGTTTGAGGCGGCGAAGAAACTTCAGATGCCGCCCCCTCAACTGGCCAAGCGCATCACCGAAGAAGTGGGGTTCGGGCCCGAAGTAACTGAAAGTACAGTGGCGGGGCCGTATGTCAACTTCCGGCTGGACCGCGGGGCCATCGCGCGGCAAGTGATCGGCCGGGTGATCGAGCGTGGCGAGCGTTACGGCGGCAATGCGACCGGCGCGGGCGTCAAGGCCCTGGTGGAGCACACCAGCATCAACCCGAACGCCAGCCCCCATGTAGGCCGTGCGCGTAATGCGATGATTGGGGACAGCCTGGTGCGTCTGCTTCGGTTCGAGGACCACGAGGTCGAGGTCCACTATTACGTAAACGACATGGGCCGCCAGATCGCCCTGCTTGTCCTTGCCTGTGAAGACCCTGACCAGATGACGTTCGAAGGCATGCTCGAGCTGTATGTCGAGGCCAACGAACGGGCCAAACAAGACCCCGACTTTGCCGCGAGGGGTTATGAACTCCTTGCTCGCATGGAACAAGGCGACCCCACGATCAAAGAGCGATTCCGCGCCGTGACCAGTCTGTGCCTGGAAGGCCAGTTAGCCGTGCTCCGGCGGCTGGGCATTCAATATGACCATTTTGATCGCGAATCCGATTATGTCAAACACCCCCGCCTCGAACACGTGCTTGAAGCCCTGCGAGAACAGGGAAGCCTGTTCACCGATGAAGACGGCCGGGTTGTCGCTGACTTGCGGAAGCTGGGACACGTCCAAGAGGAAGGCCGCTATTTTGTGCTCATGCGCGCCAACGGCAGCTCGATGTATGGGTGTCGCGACCTGGCGTACACTATCGACAAACTCGAGCGGGGAGCCGGGCTGAATATTATTGTGCTTGGCGAGGATCACAAGCTTTACGCCCAGCAACTGGGGCTTATCCTGGCGGCCGCAGGGTATGCCGTTCCCGAACAAGTCTATTACGCCTATATCTTGCTCAAGGACGGCAAGATGTCCACCCGCCAAGGCAATGTGGTGTTGCTCTCCGACTTTCTCGATGAGGCTACGCAGCGGGCTGCGCAGAAAGTGGAGGAACAGTGGCCAGACCTTGATGAGGCGCAGCGGCTAAGTATTGCTGAACAGGTCGCAATTGCCGCGGTACGCTTTGCCATTTTGCGGGTCACGCCCACGAAAAATGTGATATTCGATTGGGAATCCAGCCTGTCCTTTACCGGCGATACCGGCCCCTACGTTCAATACTCCTGCACCCGCATCGCCTCGATTCTGCGGCGTCACGGGCAACCGGTGGGGAACGAGTTGCCGGACACGCTAACGTTGGAAACCGACGCAGAGTGGCAATTGAGCATGCAGTTGGCGGCCTTACCCGGCGTTATTGCTTCGGCTTCGGCCAACCGCACGGTGGCCCCCGTGGCGCAATTTGCGCTCGAGACAGCGCGCTCATTTACCACGTTTTATCACGAATGCCCGGTGCTCTCGGCGGACAGCGAGGACGTGAAGAATACGCGATTGGCGTTATGCGCCGCAACGCTGCAAGTGCTGAAAAACGCCTTGGCTATTCTAGGCATCGAGGCGATGGAGCGCATGTAGATAAGGTTCCGCGGAACGCATTCGATTATCCAGACAGTTTGTCCCTGGTTTCCCGCGATCGCCGCGCCTAACCATCTACTATTGTGGTTGTGTCTATCGGTTCTCGGCAAGGCAGTGTTCGAGAATGCGACGGGCTTACTCAACCCGGCTTCGCGTACGCCTACCAACGCAAGTTGCTGTTATTGAATAGTTTGCACTTTTCGTAACCGCCCTAGAAGAGGCCGGTACGGCGGGGTAACCCGCGTTGCGATCTCTCGGCTCGCCGAGGAATTGCGAACTCATCCAGCGACAGCGGAAATATGGCTCGCTGGACTTAAGTGATTGTAAATGTTATACTAACGCTTCATACCCGTGCTCGCGCGATTGACTGTCAGGATCGTCCTTGCGGAAGGAGATAGCGGGCCATGACGGCGCAACAAATAGCGGTGGAAGCGGGCGCCCACAATCGGAGCGGATGCCCGGTAAGTGTTTGGCTTCCTTGGGATTATCACGAAGCCAAGGGCGCGCTGCTCACCGATGAGACTACAGATAGGAAAATACCCGGCCAGATCAGACGTTCGGGATCTGGCGTGCACGTAACGTGGCTCTTGCCCACGATGAAGGCCGGAGAGCGGCGGATCTTCACCGCTACGTCCTTGGCGCAGCCGGTTGATGATCCGGGAGTCGTGGTGGCCAATGACGCGGAGGAATTTCGCGCCGAAGTGTCGATTAAGGGTGTTCATTTTAGCACGTACCACTATGGCAAGCAGTGGGTAAGGCCTTTTCTGCACCCCATTATCGGGCCTCACGATGTGCGTGTGACGCGTAACTGGCCCGTGGAGCCGAATATGCCAGAGGAGACCCGGGACCATCCGCACCACAAGTCCCTGTGGGTAGCCCACGGCGCGTGCAACAAGGTGGATCACTGGAGCGAAGAAGGGAAGCACGGCTGGCAACGCCACCGCAGCTTCACTAGAGAAGCGTCGGGCCCGGTCTACGGGCAGCTAACCGCCAAGATAGACTGGTGCACCCATACCGATCGAAAGCAATTCGAGGAAGTCCGCGATATGTGCTTCTACGCATTGCCCGGGGGTGAACGCCTCTTTGATGTAACTATCACGTTTCGGATGACCGAAGGCCAAGTGGTGTTTCGCGACACCAAAGAAGGCGGCCTATTGTCGGTCCGCGTCGCTTCCTCGATGGATGTAAACAACGGCGGGCGCATCGAAAACGCGTATGGCGGAATTAATGAGGAGGAGACGTGGGGAAAACCGGCGCCATGGTGCGATTACAGCGGTGAGGTGGATGGCCGTAATGTGGGAATTGCGGTGTTCGATTATGAAACCAACCCCCG
>PUMX01000385.1 GCA_003552485.1 Candidatus Hydrogenedentota bacterium | reverse complement strand
TTCGGCGCGCGCGGTGCGGTCCGGCTCTTCAAGTACGGAGCCGCGGGCGCCGAGGACGGCTTGGGCGAGCTCGCGCAGGGCCATGACGCCGCCCGCTTTTCCGAGGGTTTCCGCGATGTCTTTCCGCAGTTGCGTGACGGCGGGCTCCTTGTCCCAGCGGGCGCGGAACTTATCGACCAATTGCCCGACGCGGGCGCGGCTG
The DNA here is from genome assembly GCA_003552485.1 of Candidatus Hydrogenedentota bacterium. Taxonomy (GTDB): domain Bacteria; phylum Hydrogenedentota; class Hydrogenedentia; order Hydrogenedentales; family SLHB01; genus PUMX01. Next base: position 5,710 of record PUMX01000385.1, on the reverse strand, counting down.
AGCTCGATGACCTTGGCCACGTCCACTTGGCTCGGCCAGCGTTGATCTGGGTCCCGCTCGAGGCCGAGCAGCACTTGCAGGGCGCGGCGGGCGTTATCGCCGTCGCGCGCGCCAACGCGGGAGACGCGGTCAACCAGCAGATCGACGCTCATCGAGGCGGGGTCGATGGTCTCCTCCGCGCCGCTCTCCGTGGACGGATCTTCGGGCGCGGGTGCGCCGCCCAGGCGTCTGCGCAGTCTGCGCGTGGCGTCAATAAGCTCGCGGCGCGTCTTATTGCCCACGCCGCGCAGCCGTTGCAACACGCGGGGGTTGACATCGAGCAGGTCTTGCACGGTGAGAAGGTTGGCGCGCTCGAGCGCGTTGGTGGCGCGCGCGCCCAGGCCAAGCTCGAAGATGGACGAGGCGGGCGTGGCCTTGTCGAGCCGCGCGTGCAACGCTTCCTTGTCTTCTTGCTTCGCGGCGCCGGGTTGCTCGATACTCTTGAAACAATCGCGCCATGCGCCGAGCATTTCCTCGGCGTTGTCGAAGCGTTCGTTGGCGTCGCGCTTGAATGCGCGCTGGAAGAAGTCGGTCAACCGGTCGCGCAGGTTCGGGTCGAACAGCTCGGAATCGAGCACGGCTTCGCTATCCGTGTGGGAGGGGTCCGACTTGCCGTCGCCCCAGCGGGGCAAGGCGCCCGTGGCCATCTCGTACAGCGTGACGGCGGCGGCGTAACGTTCGGCGGCGAGGTCCCAGCGTTTGCGCAGCGGGAGGAGCGGGTCCAGATAGCCGCGGGTGCCCGCGCCGATTCTATCCGCGGGCAGGCCAGTCAGCGAGAAATCGAAGAGGACAGCGTGCAGCTTATTGCCGCCGCCGACTTGGCCCACCGCGATGTTGTCCGGCTTGATGTCGCGGTGCGCGATGCCTTGTTCTTCGAGATGGCGGACGGCGCTGATGAGATCTTCGCCGAAGCGCTGAAGCAGTTCGATGTGCAGACCGCCTTCGCGGCGGATGCGCTCGCCCAGGGTCTCGATGCGCCGTTTTTCGCGATCCTGAAACACGGGTTTGACGAGGAAACCGGCGTGATCGCCCACGTCGCACCGGTTCGTCGGGACGACGATGGCCTCGTGCTGGAGTTTCTTCAGCGCGTCGTATTCGGTCTCGATGCGCTCGTTGTGCTCGGGGCTCATGGCGGCCTTGAGCACGAAGGACTCGCTCTCGCGTTCGATAAGCAGGGCAACCGAGGTGCTGCCCTGGCCGAGGCGACGTTGGACCTTGTAGCCGCCGGCCAGGAGATCGCCTTGCCGCGCGTCGAGCGGGCTGTCCAGATAATCGTGGTCCGGCGTGTGGACCTCCTCCTCCACGAGATCGAGCTGTTCGAGGAAGTCATGAACGCTTTCGAGGCGGTTCGCGACGTCGGGGTGCGTGCTGGATTGGATGAGGTCCTGCAGTTCCTGGCCCGCGCCGTTGAGCACGGCGGAGATCTGGAGGCCGTTGGCGCCGCGCAGTTTTTCGCTGAGGGCGGCCGCGTTTTCCGCTGGCGCGGCGCCGGAAAAGATGTAGTACGCGAGCGCGCCGAGCGAGAACACATCGACGTGTTCGCCGGACTCGTCCACACTGGCGAACGTTTCCGGCGCCATGAAGGCCGTGCTCGCATCGTCCACGAGCCGATCGACGTGCGACGTCATCGAAACGCCGCTGGCGGTCGTCGCCTCGGAGTCACGATGGCCGACCTGCCAGTTGAACACGCGAATGCGGGGGCGGTCTGCGTCTGGGCCGGCCACCAGAATGCTACGAGGCGATAGGGACCGGTGGATGACTTTCTTCTCGTGGGCGAAACGAATAACTTCCGCGATCTGGCGGATGATGTAGAGGCGCTGATCGGCGCTCAGCGAATCCGCGCGCTCGCTGAGATAATGGTCGAGCCGGCGCGCGGCGGGATCGTATTCGAGAATGAGCGCGGGGCCCAGTTCGTGCTGGGTAAACCCGTGGGCGTGCAATACGCCGGCATGCTGCAAGTTCTCGAGCAGTTGAAACTCGCGCTTGGCCGCTCGCTCGATGGTTTGCTGCACTTCCTTGTTGGCGCCCTTGTACACGGTGTAGAGGCGAACAATGCGCTTGGAGTCCTTCACTTGCGTGTGGCGGGCCTGCCAGTCCTGGTAGTTGGGGCCCTCGTCCAGCAATTCGACCAGTTCATAGTCCGAGATCTTGCGGTGGCGCTGCTGCCGGCGGACGCCGGCCTGCTGCACGGCGTCGCTGACCACCTTGGCCATGGGTTTGTCATGCTGGCCCTTGGGCGGCCCGGTCAGGCCGGGGCATTCGCGCCGCGTGATGGCGGCCATGATGCCGGGGCGCGCGCGCTGGCCCTCGGCTTCCTCGCGGTCGCGCAAGCACACGCGGGTGCGGGCGTTGTCTTGCAAGGCGCAAACAAGATCGGGATCGGAGCAAAACACGAGGGGTTCGATGTATGGGAGCTGGCCTTTGCCTTTCGCCTTGGCGGCTTTGGCCGCCTTCTGCCGCTGCAAGAGGCCATTGAGCTTCTTCGCTTTGCGGTTCGCGTCGAGCACGGGGTTGTCCATGGTGACGCGCTTGCCTTCGTGCTCGAATGTCCACGTGCCCGCGTCTCCGGAAAGCCGGCCCGGGTGACTCTTGATTTCGATGAGAAAGAGGCCTTGCGGCGAAAAGACAAGCAGGTCCACTTCGTTAATGCTGCCGTCGTCAGCGATAAACTCGAAGTTCGACCATGCACGGTAGGGCTCATGCGCGGGCAGCCGCTGCTTGATGAACTCGAGCGCCTCCTGCTCCCACGGAAACTGAGACTCGGAGATTGTATGCCAGTTCTGCTTGTCTGTCTTGCTCAACGCCTCACTGCTCCCCCGCTTCGCTACGTCCCGTTTCCAAACGCGCCTTCCTGCTCCGCCGATGCACCACGCCACAAACGCCGAAGATCCGTGGGGCGCCATGCAGAATGCAGAGGATAACCTATCACAGACAGCATGCGTTGACAATAAACGTGGATAGCATTGAAGAGTAGCCGTATGGGCCCCAATTCCAAGGCGTAGGCCCCCTTGGCGGGGGATTTAGGGGGACTTAACTTCGCGCCGTTGCGTGCTGCGCGCGCTCATCTCACGCGAAGCGAATTCTCACAACCGCTCCGGGACGCCTCGTTTATTCGCTTCAACCGCCGGTAACGCGTCCCTATGCATAAATCGGGCGGTGTGTTGGCAATAGCCGGTCCGAATTTGCGAATATGGGGCGTTTCGTTTTTTCGAGTCGTCAATTTCCCCTTGCGCTTATAGAAGGAAGGCCGATCCATGTCTTTGCCGAAGTATACGGACCACCAACGCGCGGTTGCCTTGTTCGAAGAACTGGGCGATGAGTTCGCCGTCATCGAGAATCCGGGTTATGTGTATCCCCGCTATGAGTTATGCCCGCTTGCGCCGCGCCGGCGCCAGCTCGACAACGGGTTGGACGCGGTGGTCATGGATATGGATGGGACCACCACGACCACGGAAACGCTGTGTCTGCATTCGCTGGAAACCATGGTGCGGCGGATGACTGGCAATGCGAATAATCCGGCGTGGCCGGGGCTCGATCGGGAGCGGGATTATCCGCATATCATCGGGAACAGCACCACGCGCCACGTCGAGTATCTTATCGAGACGTACCGGGACGAAATCGACAAGGCCGCCACGCGGGCACGCTTCATTGAAGCGGCGGCGTGGACGCTCGCCCACAGCGCGGATGAGGGGCGCAGAGCCGATGTGCGCGCGGCGTTGCAGGCTTTCGGCGCGGACAGCATCATCACCGACGCGCGGTTTCAGGCCATCATGGCTGGCGCATGCGGTGATCTGGAACAACTCGCTGAAGATTACCGGGATCGCTTGGTATTCTCACGCGCGGACACGCTGGTGCGCGCAGGCATCGTGATTTATTACCAGCGCTATCACGTCCTGCTGTCCGCCATCGGCGCGGGCGACACGCAAACCGTAAGGCGCGCGCTGGAAGACGCACACGGGCCGCTTATTCGGCCCATGCCCGGGGTGGGCGTGTTCCTGGCGCTGGTAAAAGGGTGGCTTGCCGATGAGGACCCCGCGGGCTGGACCACGCACATCGCCGCGCAATGGCCGGGCCGCAGCGGCGATGCGGAATCCCAGCGGAACATCGGGGAGCGCCTTGCGCGCCGTTTCGGCGAGCAACCGGCCAAGGTCGCAATTGTCACATCGTCCATCCGCTATGAGGCGGACATCGTGTTGCGCTCGGTGTTCGAGGAATTGCGTAAGGAAGTGGCGGGTTGGCCGATGAGCGAACCGGCGCGGGAACGCATTCGGGAGCGGTTCGCGTCGCCCGACGCGTATTACGACGGGATTATTACCGCGACCGATTCCAGCGAGATCCGGTTGAAACCGCACCGCGACCTATATTCGTTGGCCTTGCATCAACTCGGCGTGGATCCCAGCCGGTTCGGGCGCGTTATTGGTTTCGAGGACAGCGAATCCGGTGTAACGGCCATTCGCGCGGCCGGCATTGGCCTGTGTTGCGCCGTGCCCTTCGCCGAGACGGCGGGCCATCAGCTTGACGGCGCCTCGCACATATGCGCGGGCGGTCTGCCCGAGGCGATTCTGGGGCATGGGCTTTTCCTGGGCAACGGAAGTCAATAGCCGGGGCCCGCACATAAGAAAGCGCCGGACCTTGTCGGACGGGCCGCTGGGATATAGCGGCGCCCGCCGAAAGGCCCGGCGCTCTTTCTGTTTTCGCTTAGTTGGCCGCGGCCAACTCTACATCATTGGCTGTCAGCTCGATGCCCGCGATAACCGGGTCGAGCTCCGAATCTTCGGTCTTGCGCAGCTCGACGGTCATGGTCATGTTGGCGTCCACGGACACCTCTTCCACCAGGCCACGCAACGAGCCACCGGCCATCTCGACGACATCGACGCCGGTCAAGACTTCCTCGCCGTCGATGAGCACGTCGAATACCCGATCGCCGGGCTCCACGTCTTCGTCGAGTTCGGTGAAGTGCAACCGGACCGTGTACTCCGTCTCGATGAGATCATAGAGTTCAATTTCCGCTTCTTCGTCGTTGTTGAACTCTTTGATCGACGCGGCAACCCAGTCAAGGCCGCCGCCGTTTTCGACGATAGCCGACGGATGACGGCGGAACGTGCCTTCCTCGTCATGCCACACCAGCTCCTTGGTTCTGTCTGTGCGGCGGCCGGGCGCGCCAAAGTTAACGCCATAGCGTTCCGGGTTCGGCGCCGACGCATCGTAGCGGGTCCAGAACTCGATATTCGAGTCCTCGGGCATATGCACCAAGGCCAACGAGGTTTGCTGCTGGTAACTGCACGTGCAGGTGCGCGTGTAGTCCAACGCGTTGACCACGCCATCGGCCGCAAGCATGTTGGCCGTGCATCCCGAACGGAATCCGCTGAAGGTGCCGGTGCCGGTGTCGAACTCGAGGTCGAAGAAGCCGGCGTAGCCCGTGCGGTACAGGAGCAAGTTCGGGCTCGCGTTGAGCGTGTTGCAACCGTAGGCCCGGTCGTAGCTCCAACCGGCTGTTTCACCCGTATGCGGCTGTTCGCGCATCCATTCTTCGCCCGTCAAAATCGAGATCGCCGTTCCGGGCCGCCCCGGAATGAGCATGTCGCCTACGACCGCGCCGGGCAGCGTGAACCCGCCGGTTTCCCAGAGGAACTCGCCGTCGTTTCCAGCGCGCGCCGTCATGGTTCTTGGT
>PUMX01000419.1 GCA_003552485.1 Candidatus Hydrogenedentota bacterium | reverse complement strand
CGGCTCGGAGTTGCGGTGCGCTGGACGTGCTGCAAATTACGAAGCTGTCCGCAATCAGGGTGAGCCCCCGCAGGTCATAGGCGCGGATGTCCGATGCTTTGTGGTCGGCCGCAATGGCCGCGATTCGGTGGGTCTGGGGGAGAAAATCCGGTTGTGTGTCGGTAAGCTGCTCTGCCGCCTTTACCAATCTGGCCAAGACAATACTCCTATTACTCTGTGACGCGCCGTTCCCGCCGCCGCAGGGTGGTGTCCGCATTCTTCAATTGATGGACGAGGCGCCCAAGGCCTCATCCGCTGGAACAAGCGTCACTCTTTACTCAACTCGCGGACTAGGATCTCGTTCACCAGTTTGGGATTGCCCCGGCCCTGAGTGGCCTTCATGATTTGCCCAACCAGAAAACCCAATGCTTTCTTTTTGCCTTGCTTGTAGTCCGCCACCGGACCGGGATTTTCGGCAATCACTTGGGCTACGATGCCTTCTAGTTCGCCTGCATCGCTAATCTGCTCAAGCCCTTTTTCTTTCACCAACTCCTTGGGAGACTTCCCGCTGGTGAACATATCCTGCAGCACTTCCTTACCAATTTTACCACTAATGGCCCCGTCTTCGATAAGTTGAATCATTTCGGCCAGATGCTCGGGCGTAATCGGGCAGTCGGCGATGTCGATCCGGCCGTCGGTCAACAATGCTTGCAAATCCCCCATCACCCAGTTCGCCGCGGGCTTGGCGGGCGCGCCAGCGGCGAGCACGGCCTCGTAGTAGTTGGCCATCGCTTTCGTGGCCGTGAGCACGCCCGCGTCGTATGGCTTTAGGCCGTAGCTCTCCTCAAAACGGGCCTTGCGATCCCGCGGCAACTCGGGCAGCGAGGCGCGAATGCTATCCTCCCAGGCTTCGTCAACCACAATCGGTGGCAGGTCGGGCTCGGGGAAGTAGCGGTAATCATGAGCGGATTCCTTCGTGCGCTGCAATAGCGTGACGCCCTTGCGATCATCCCACCCGCGGGTTTCCTGCTCGATTCGCCCTCCCTCGCGCAGCACCGCTATCTGACGCTCGATTTCGTATTCAATGGCCTTCTGAACGCCGCTGAACGAGGCGACATTCTTCACCTCGGTCTTGGTTCCGAAAGCTTCGCTGCCCTTGGGCCGCACACTGATGTTTGCTTCGGCCCGCAGAGAACCCTCCTCCATGTTGCAGTCGCTTACCTCGAGGTATTGCAGAACCTGCTTGAGTCCCGTGAGGTAATTAAACGCCTCTTGTGCGCTGCGTATGTCCGGCTCGGTGACAATCTCGAGCAGCGTCACACCCGAGCGGTTGAAGTCGACACCGCTTTCATTCTTGCCGATGGTGTGCACGTTGCGCGCGGTGTCTTCCTCGAGATGGGCGCGCGTTACGCCAATCCTTTTGGGGCCTTCTTCGCCGTCAATAGGCAGAAAGCCGTCGTAACAGAGCGGTAGGTCGTACTGGCTGATCTGGTAATTCTTTGCCAAATCCGGATAGAAGTAGTTTTTCCGGTCCATTTTTGACCAGCGCGAAATAGCGCAATTCAGCGCAAGGCCGACAGCTACCGAGGCTTCGACGGCCGCTTTGTTTAGGATTGGCAGCACGCCCGGCATACCCAGGCAGACCGGACACACATTCGTGTTTGGCGGCGCATGGAAGTCGGCCCTGCATCCACAAAAGACCTTGGTCTTTGTGTTCAGCTCTACATGGACTTCCATTCCGATAACAGCTTCGTACTCCATTTCGTACTCCATTGGGGGCCCTCAGCTAATCGGGGGGCGGCCCATGTCCAACCCCGCGTGTTGTTCGTAGGTGTAGGCGGTCCGCAACAGCGTTTCTTCGTCGAAATGCCGGCCCATCAGGGCCAAACCTGCCGGCAGTTTTTCCGGAGTTAACCCGCATGGCGTGGAAAGGCAAGGAATGCCGGCGAGATTGCTGGATATGGTGTAGATGTCGTTGAGGTACATTTCAAGCGGATCTGTAACCTTCTCGCCGACAGGGAACGCCGACGCCGGGGTGGTGGGCCCCGCGATGACATCGCATTGTTCGAAGGCGTTTAAGAAATCCTCGAGCACCAGCCGGCGAACCTTTTGCGCCTTGAGGTAATATGCGTCATGATATCCGCTTGAGAGCACGTACGTGCCCAAGATAATGCGGCGTTGCACCTCGGGACCGAAGCCCTGGCTTTTGCTTTCGTGGTACATACTGCGCACATCTCGCGCGTTTTCGGCGCGGGCGCCGTAGCGCACGCCATCGAACCGCGCCAGATTGGCGCTGGCTTCAGCGGTGCAGATGACGTAATACGTGGCCACGGCGTATTGGGTGTGAGGCAGACTGACCTCAACGACCTCGGCTCCCTGACTTTCGAGCACGCTCACCGCCGTGAGGATCTTCTCCCGCATGGCGTCCCCGAGCGCTTCCTCGAAATACTCTTTGGGCAAGCCAATGCGTAACCCCTGAATGTCGTCCCTGAGCGCTGTGGTATAGTCTGGCGCGGCCAGATGGGCCGTGGTGCTGTCCTGGGGATCCTGGCCCGCAATGGCGTTCATTACCAGCGCGGCGTCTTCGACGTCCTTGGTCAGTGGACCGATTTGGTCCAGGGAACTCGCGAACGCTACCAAGCCTTGACGGGATACGCGGCCATAGGTAGGTTTTAGGCCGACGCAGCCGCAGAACGCGGCGGGGCCGCGAATACTGCCGCCCGTATCGCTGCCCATGGAAAAGGCGCATTCATCGGCGGCCACTGATGCGGCGGAGCCGCCGCTTGAGCCGCCGGGCACGCGGGATAAATCCCAGGGGTTGTACGTCTTCTGAATCGCCGAGTTCTCCGTGGATGAGCCCATGGCGAATTCGTCCATGTTCGTTTTGCCCAGCGGAATGGCTCCGGCGTCGTAGAGGCGCTGAACGGCGGTTCCGTTGAACGGGCTCCGGTAGCCCTGCAGAAAGCGTGAGCAACAGGTCGTGGTTCCGTCTTCGGTGCAGAATAGGTCTTTCAACGACATCGGCACGCCCGCGAGCGGCGGCAGCGTTTCGCCTGCATTCAGGCGCGCGTCGATGCCGGCGGCTCGTTCCTGCGCCTTGTCTTTCCATACATCGACGTACGCCTGCACCTTGTCATCGACGGCTTCGATACGCGCTAGGAACGCGTTGACCACTTCGAGCGCCGTGGCCCGGCCTTCGCGGATTGCGTCCCGGATTTCGTGGGCGGTTAGATGATACAGTTCTGGTTGCGTGGCAGTCGTCATAAGTTACTCCGTGTCCAGAATCCGGGGTACGAGGAAAAACTCGCCGTCATGTTTGGGCGCGTTGCTCAACGCGATGTCGCGGTCCAGCGAGGGTTCGACGACATCCTCACGGAACACGTTCGTCATCTGCAGCGCATGCATCATAGGTTCGGTATCGCTGGTGTCGAGTTCGTTGAGCTTGTCCATGTATGTCAAAATGTCGGACAATTCGTTTACGAGCCGTTCCTTGCTCTCGTCATCGAGCGTTAACTGCGCGAGGTTCGCGATATACTCAACATCTTCCTTGGTTACGCGTGCCATGGATTTCCTTTCCAAAACAGAAGAAACCGGTTGCGTTACCGGCGCAAGCAGGATCGAACGCGGATCCTATCACAGGTTGTGCGATGTTTCCACACCGGCTTGCGCGACGCCAACTTGCAACGACGAACGACGGAGGACGCGGTGAATGAACGCCGATAGGCGCGGTGAACGCGCCGCTGTCGGTTTTGTGGCCTTCGAGAAGGAAGGTTGGCAAGGATTGGCGCGACATGAAGGCGCGGTGGCGCGGGCGCTTGTGCGGCCTGAAGAGGGCGCGCCGCTGGAAGCCGCGGGCCGGGGGACGACCTACCGTTTCGCTACCGGTAATGCGGACGAAGAGGGGCTTGTGCGCATTTGTCGACGTGGCGGGCTGGCGGCGAGAGCCCTTGGTAGCGCCTATATTCTGGGGAACCGGCCCTTGCGAGAATTGCGCATTCACGTCTATGCCTGCTATTGCGGCCTGCCCGTACCGGCGCCGCTGGGCGCGGCGTGGCGGCGGCTCGGCCCCCTGTTGTTTGGACGGATCGCCACCCGGCTAATTCCCGGCGCTGTTTCGTGGCATCAGTGGTTGCGCGCCGGCAATACTCCGCGCGCCCGCGAGGTCGGAAAGATAATCAGGGCGTTTCACGACCGCGGCATTAACCACGCTGATCTCAACATGCATAATGTGTTGTTGGATGAATCGCGCGCGTACATCATCGATCTTGACAAGGCCAGCGTACATTTTCCGTTGTCGCGGGCCCGTCGTGCGAGCAATCTCTTGAGGTTGAAGCGCTCCATGGAGAAAGAGGGTCATGATCCCGAGGTTTTTGACGTGTTGTGTCGCGGCTATGGCCGTCTTATCCTTCCCGCGTGGACGGAACTTGTATACCGGACGCGCACATGGCGTCGGCGTTTGCAAGGCAAAAAATCCCCATGACTGAAGCGATCATGCTTGAACGGCTCCCCGGCGTGCTGATTTATCGAATGCCGGATGCGCCGCTGGATGATGTGCTTGCGGCGCTCCGGACGAACGGCGTTACGATGAAACGCTCCAAGAAGAACGTGACCCGGCGGGTGGGTGATTGGGTCGTCAAAGAGAGCTTACCGGACTCGCTGCGGGAAACCGTGAAGCACACGGTGCTGCGCCAGCGATACCGGCAGGCTTGGCGCGCCGCCGTCCATCTTCAGCATTGCGGCATTCCGGTTCCGGCGCCCAAAGCTTTCGTTGAGCACGTGCGTTGGGGGATCATTCGAGGCAACGCGTTTGTCGCGCAATACTTGGAAGGCTGCCGCAGCGTCGAGGCGTTTGCGCCTGAGCTAGCTGATACGCAGCGCTACGCCGCAGAGATTCATGGCTTTCTCGAACGGCTGGCGAACGCGGTCAATGCGCTTACCGGTACGGGCGCGTGTCATACAGACCTCAGCGGGAAGAACATTCTTTCCGCCGATGGGCACACATTCTACTTCATCGACTTGGACGCCGTTGAACTGGACAAGCCCTATTCACGCGAGGCTCGGCTGCGCAACCATGTGCAATTGTATGACTCGTTCTGCGATTGGTGGGGCGATGCTTTCCTGGCGCCGTTTCTGAGGCGCATGCTGCCTGAAAACGAAGACCCCGTCGAGTGGATGCGCGCTGTTCGTCAGTCTCAACGTCAACGGCGGGCGCGAACTGAAGCGATTCTTGCAGCTCGCGAGCAGACGTAGCGGTTGCGGGAACAACGGTGAACTCCTAGAACCGTTTTCGCTTTTGCCTGCCGTATATGATACAAGATGGGCCTTTAAACAGCCCCGAGTGTGCGGCTACTCATTAGGAACTCCAGCGAAGTTACGTCCCATGGAACAATTCTCGACACCACTCGAAGTCTACCGCTACCGTCTTGCGCGCCGGCGGCGGAGCGAAGCCAAGCTATCACGCCGCAACAACGCAGTGGCGAATTTGCGATTGGTCATGTTCGCAGCGGCTGCTGGATTGGCCGCTTGGAGCCTGTATACGCCGGAGTTTGCCTGGCTGTGGGCGCTGATCCCTGCCGGATGTTTTGTCCTGCTGGCGTGGGCCCACGGGCCCGTGCTGCAACGCTGGCGCCAAGTTGGTCTGGGCGCTTCGCATTACTGCCGTGGGATCGACCGCATTGAGGGCCGATGGCAAGGCCGGGGAAAGACCGGAGAAGAGCATGTGCCCGGCGATCATCCCTACGCGATGGACCTTGACCTTTTTGGGACAGGTTCGTTGTTTGAGCTAATGGGAACGACGATAACGCGTTTCGGTGACGAAACCCTGGCGCGCTGGATGTGTGACCAGAACGCCAGCGTGGAGGATATCGAGGAACGTCAGGCGGCCGTTGAGGAGCTTGCGCCCCTGCTCGATTTGCGCGAAGGCCTTGCCATAGACGGCGACGGGGGCGCGTCAGCAACAACTTCTGAGGACATGATTAACTGGG
>PUMX01000343.1 GCA_003552485.1 Candidatus Hydrogenedentota bacterium | reverse complement strand
GAAGGCAAGGGGCTCAGGGCACTCTTGGATGTAGTCGCCTCATTGCCGCATACCCGCCTGTTTATCGCGGGCGAGGGGCCGCTTAAGAACGAACTGGAGCAACTGGCGAGCCGCGCGGGAGGCCGCATCGAGTTCCTGGGTTATGTGCGCGACCTGGGCCCCTGGTATTATCTGGCCGACGCCGTGGCTTTGCCATCGAGGATGGAGGCGTGTCCTCTCGTACTCATCGAAGCAGCCGCCTGTGGGACGCCCGCCGTAGCAAGCCGGACCGGCGGTATCCCCGAAATCGTCAGCCACGGCCAGACGGGGGTGTTGACGCCGCCAGAGGATCCCCATGCGCTACGCAGCGCCCTAAAACATATGCAGCATCCCACGTACCGGCGCCAGCTGGGACAGGCCGCCCAGGCGCGCTGGGAAGAACGCTTCACCCCCGAGGTCATGACGGCCAATCTGCGGGCCGTGTACGAATCACTCGCGTAGATGACCGCGCCGTTTTTGTGGCAAACCGCAGGGAATCAATGGGTTGGAGTCTGACAGTGTCTAGTTATGGCGTAATCTTCGACATGGACGGGGTGTTAGTGGACAGCTATCGGGCGCATTTCGAGTCGTGGCGCGAGATGCTGCGGAAGCACGGACTGGAGCTTACAGAGCCGGATTTCGCCGCCACGTTCGGCCGCACGAGCCGCGAGATCATCCAGCATTTCTTCGGCAATACCGTCAGTGAGGAAGATATCGCCCAATGGGACGCTGACAAGGAAACGGCTTATCGGCGAATCATTGCGGCGGATTTTCCCGAGATGGACGGCGCAAGCATACTCATTCGCGCTCTGCATGCGGCGGGCTTCCGCCTCGCCATCGGCTCGTCCGGTCCACCGGAGAATGTCGCCACCGTGCTCGAAAACCTGCCAGGCGGCGAACTGTTTGACGCTATAGTGACGGGACGCGACGTCGAGCATGGCAAGCCGCACCCCGACGTTTTCCTTCGCGCGGCGGAACGATTACGCTTGCCGCCGGAACGGTGCGCCGTGATAGAAGACGCGCTGCCTGGCGTCGAGGCTGGCCTCCGCGCGGGCGCCACGATCATTGCCCTCACCGGAACCGCCGCGCGCGAGACGCTTGAGGAGCGCGCGCATCTCGTAGTGGACTCGTTACGGGAACTCGAGCCGGCAACGATACGCCAATTGCTCGGCGCGCCGTCACTACGCTGACTTCGCGCAGCAACCCGGCTTACTGCGCGAAGTCACGCCCTCCGCCGCCCGCAAACGGTGAGTTGGGTTCGGCTGCATTGACCCCATCGGTGTGCGTGAACACGGCGACCATACGCTTGTTTCTTTCGTTCATTGTGCCCTATCCTAAGTTTCGCTGGCAGCGGCATACCCAGCGCTGGCCACACCATATAGCTTGCCTGCATACACGCCGGAAAATAACTCGCGCGAAGGAGAACTAGACCATGAGCGAAATGTTCAAGGACATTCCCAAGATTCCGTACGAAGGCCCGGACTCCAAGAATCCACTGGCCTTCAAACACTACAATGCCGACGAAAAGGTCGGCGATAAGACCATGCGGGAGCATCTGCGCTTCTCCGTAGCCTATTGGCACAGCTTCTGCGGGACCGGCGCCGATCCGTTCGGCGTGGGCACGATGATCCGGCCCTGGGATGACATCGCCGATCCCATGGAAAAGGCCAAGGCGCGCGCGCGCGGCGCATTCGAATTCTTCCAAAAGCTTGGCGTCGATTTCTTCTGTTTCCATGACCGTGACATCGCGCCGGAGGCGGACACACTCCGTGAAACCAACCGCCGCCTGGACGACATCACCGCCCTGCTCAAGGAGTTGATGCAAGAGACCGGCGTGCAGCTGCTCTGGGGCACAGCATGTTTGTTTGTGAATCCACGATTCGTTCACGGGGCCGCGAGTTCATGCAACGCTGACGTGTTCGCGTACGCCGCTGCACAGGTCAAGAAAGCCATGGAAATCACTCATGAGCTAAACGGGCTGGGCTACACCTTCTGGGGCGGCCGCGAGGGTTATGAGACGCTGCTGAACACAAATATGGGCCTCGAGCTTGACAACCTCGCGCGCTTCTTCGAAATGGCCGTAGACTACAAGAACGACCTAGGCATGCAAGCCCAGTTCTATATCGAGCCCAAACCCAAGGAGCCCACGAAGCACCAGTACGATTTTGACGTGGCGACCGTGCTTGGTTTCCTCGAACACTACGGGCTGGACAAGCATTTCAAAATCAACGTTGAGGCGAACCATGCGACATTGGCGGCGCACACCTTTGAACACGAACTGCGCCTGGCGCGTACGCGCGGAATGCTCGGCAGTGTGGACGCCAATGAAGGCGATCTCCTGCTCGGATGGGATACCGATCATTTGCCGACTGATGTCTACGCCACCACGCTCGGCATGTACGAGATTCTCAAGGCCGGCGGATTCACCACGGGCGGCCTGAATTTCGACGCGAAGCTGCGCCGCGCTTCGTTCGAGCCCGTGGACTTGGCGCATGGCCACATCGCGGGCATGGACGCCTTCGCCCGCGGACTCAAGGCGGCGCACCGGCTTATCGAGGATCAGGCGCTGGACAGCTTCATTGAAGAACGCTACGCCAGTTACACAACCGGCATCGGCGCGGACATCGTTAACAAGAAGGTGGGGTTCAAGGAGCTCGAAGCCTACGCCGTCGAAAATGACCAGATTCGCAACGCTTCGGGCCGCGAGGAGTATCTGCGCAACATCTTGAATCAATATGTGGCTGGCTAGCCTTCTTTGCCCCGCCTGAACGCCAACACGGCGCCCGCCCTCGCTAGGGGAAGGAAGCTTCTTGCGCCGGGAACGCGCTTACATGCGGTTTCCGGCGCAAGGAGAAAGAGGATTTTTCCATCCACGAGCTAACGTGGCGAAAGATGGCCTGCCGGGCCTGCCCGGCGGGTATCGGGATTAACGCAGCCGCCATCAGCACGTGCATGTCGGCGAGTGCGGCGCGCATTACCCCACACCCCATGAGGTGGTGTTGCGTTAGGCCGAAGACTGGCTGACGCTGTGGCGCGAGGCCGCCTTTCGGGTGGGCCCTGTAGAATCTGCGGGGCAGTTTTCAGCCTCGTTGATTCCGGGCGCACTGACGTACGCCTGTCAACGGGCTCCGGCCTGTTTCAGCACTCCTCACCATGGAACTTCTGTCGTTCAGATGTGTTATTCCGCCTTTGAGGGAATAACGTGCTTAAGAGCGCCGACGCGAAGGTAAGACGTGAGGCCCCAATCGCCCGATTGCCCAGCGAAAAGAAATGAATACCACCTCCTTGACATGAATACATATTCCGCCATAAAATGTGGGAGTCAATTTCTGAATAAAGATTCACTATTGGGTACGCGCATGGACTCGAATACAGCCGCAAGACGCCTCACCCGCCGTGAACGCGAAGCCGCCCGCCACCGCGCAGAGATCCTCGAGACAGCCGAAGCAGTGTTTGCTGAATACGGCTTCGAAGCAGCGCGCATGGATGAAATCGCTCGCCGCGCGGAATTCTCGGTCGGAACGCTGTACCGGTTTTTTGAGAGCAAGGAACAGCTCTACGAGCAGTTGCTGGCGGCTAAGTTCGACCATATAGAAAGTATTGTTCAAGCCGCCATTGCCGAAGGCGTATCGCCATTGGACAAGATTCGCCGGATGTTTGTTGCCCGCCTCGATTTGTTCTGGGCGCATCAGTCTTTTTTCCAACTGTTGGTGCGCGAGACTACGGATCCCCTTTGCGCTTCGCGGCCACGGTGGGCTCCCTACATCATAGAACGTTACAGCCGTTTCATGGAGCAACTTCGCGGCATTTTCGAGCAAGGCATTGAAACCGGCGAGTTCAAAGACGTGGGCGGAGACGCTTTGGTCTTGAGTATCGAAGGCGTTTTGCGTGCTTACTTTACTCGTCTGAGCCACCAGTCGAACGGGCCAACACGCGATTCCAACGAAGAGGAACAGCTCCTGAGGCTGTTCCTTCATGGCGCTCTCAAGGATGAATAAACCGTTAGCCATTCACCGGGACCGCCCGCGGCTCCAAGCTAAGACACAGAATCCGAGGTAAAGGCAGATGTTTATCTCCAACACCGCTATCAGCCGCCCAGTCACCGTCATTCTGTTGACGGCGACAATCCTGTTATTCGGGTTTCTTTCACTGCGCGACATGGGCGTGGACCTCATGCCGGAGGTGGACCTTCCAATAGCCACGGTAACCGCCACGTGGCCAGGGGCGGACGCCGAAGTCATGGATTCCGACGTGGCCGACGTGCTTGAGCGCGAGATCAACACTATCGAAGGAATCGACTCCCTACAATCCAGCAGTTCTGAAGGCCGCACGCGCATCGTGGTCGAATTCCGTATCGAGCGGGATATCGACGTTGCGACCCAAGACGTACGCGACGCCGTAAACCTCGCCCAGCGCAGATTGCCCCGCGACGTTGACCCACCGGTCGTGCAGAAGGTAGACCTGGGCGGGCAAGCCATGATGTATGTCACGCTGAGCAGCGAAGGGGATTATCGCGATGCCGCTATGTACGCGGATGAAGTGGTCCGCGAACGGTTGCAGACCGTTCTCGGCGTGGGCGCGGTGCAAATGGGCGGTTTCCGCGAACGCGAGATCCGCGTGTGGCTCGAGCCGCGCACGCTCGAGGCCTATGGTCTGACTCCGGCCGACGTGGGCCGCGCCATTCAAGCCAAACACATGGAAATGCCGGGCGGGCGCATCGAAAATTATGAGCGTGAACAAGTCGTTAAGGTCATGGGGGAGTATGCCACGGTCGAGGAATTGCGTGATCTCGTGGTGCATGCGGATGCCGGCGGCGTTGTACGTTTGTCGGACATCGCCCTTGTCACTGATGGCGCCGAAGACCTGCGGTCCCTCGCCCGGCGTAACGGTGTTCCCGGGATCGGCCTGGGCATTCAGCGGCAGACAGGGGCGAACACGGTCGCCGTGGCCAATGCGGTGCGGGCGGAGGTTGAAGCGTTGCGCGAAGGCCTGCCCGAGGGCATGAACATCGAGGTGGCCATGGACCAGTCCGAGTATATTCAGCGCACGGTTAACGACACGCTGTTCGACCTCTTCATCGGAGCGGTGCTCGCAGCGCTTGTGGTGTTGTTATTCCTGCACAACTTCCGCATGGCCTTCATTAGCGTCATGGCCATCCCTACCGCCATCATCGGCAGTTTCGTGGCCATCTATTTCATGGGCTTCACCATCAACATGGTCACCCTCGTCGCGCTTGCCTTGGCGATTGGCATCGTCATCGACGACGCGATCGTGGTCCTCGAGAACACCTTCCGCCACGTCGAACAGTTTGGCAAGGGCTCGATACAAGCCGCACGCGACGCCGTCACCGAAGTGGGCCCCGCCGTAATAGCATCGGCGTCAGCCTTGTTGGCCGTGTTTCTGCCCGTCGCGTTCATGGGCGGAATCATCGGGCGCATATTCTTCTATCTGGCCATGACGGTGGCGGTGGCCGTTGCTATATCGCTTATCGCCTCGCTAACGCTCACCCCCATGCTGTGTTCGCGTTTACTTAAGCACCAGCCCTCGCATGGCAAGGTATACAACGTGCTCGAATGGGCGTTCCGGTCCACGGAATCATTTTACCGCCGCTCCCTAGATACGGCGCTGCGCTTCCGTTGGCACACCTTAGCCGCCGCCGTGGGTGTGTTCATCGCGGGTATGGCGCTATTGCCGTTCATGGAGACGACTTTCCAGACCGATGCCGACGAAAGCCGCTTCATGGTGCAATACGAGTTTCCCACTGGCACGTCAATTCATCGTAGCGACGAAGGTCTACGCAGACTCGAGGCTCTTATGAACGAACAGCCCGAGGTGGAATCGTTCATGGCCATCCTGGGATTCGGGGGCAGAAGCGTGAACAGCGGGATGATGTTCGTGAACTTGGCGAGGCCCCATGAGCGCGAGGCCGATCAGTTTGAAGTCATGGCCCGCGTTCGAGAACAAGCT
>PUMX01000026.1 GCA_003552485.1 Candidatus Hydrogenedentota bacterium | reverse complement strand
CACCGAGATGCCCGCAGCCCACCACGGTATGGTGCGGCCGGCCAGGAAAAACTCGCCTGTT
The DNA here is from genome assembly GCA_003552485.1 of Candidatus Hydrogenedentota bacterium. Lineage (GTDB taxonomy): Bacteria > Hydrogenedentota > Hydrogenedentia > Hydrogenedentales > SLHB01 > PUMX01. The sequence goes on along the minus strand of PUMX01000026.1, from coordinate 5,948 downwards.
CCGGTCTGAAAACGCGAGAAATAGACGCCCATGCCGATCAGTGCGAGGAGATACAAGCTCAGCGCGGCAAAATTGGCGAAACCGAACCGCGGTTCAAGAGGGCGCCGCTCCGCCGCCCAAACCTCCGTGGTGCGCACGCCAGGACGGATTTCCCCGCCCGGCAGCACGATCCGCTCATCCCACGTGACGGCGGGAACAGTCACCATTGAGTCAAACGGCGTCTCTCCGGCCTCCGTCCAGGTGTCTGTGACGGTGTGATACCCGAGGATTTCTCGCGGAAACCCTGGATGCTCGCTGAGTGGTTCAAAGCCCGCCTTTTCGCCATCGTCACCCCCGATGACGTAGAAGTGCCGGTTGCCGATGACCGGCGCGGGCGATGGCGCGGCGACAGCCGGACGCGGCAGATCGGCAATCGGTTCCCAACCCCGGCCTGGGGTAAACCGGTATCCGTCGTCGAGGTATTCACGACGGGTTCCGCCTTCCCCATCCGCGATTAAACGCGCGCCGCCCGTCACGAAGAACGAACCGTCTTGCGCCGCGGCGACGGCAAGAAAACGTTCGGATCCTGGCCATGGCTCAAGGGCCTCCCACGCAGGCTCGTCCGCCGACAGGTCAAGCGCCCAGAACGTGTGTAAGGCCTCATCAGCGGCGGCTTCCGGTTCGGATAACCCGCCAGCCAGATAGATGGTCTCGCCCAGCAGCGCGCCCGCGCCGTAAGCCACGGGTTGAGGCAACGCCGGCAAGTCATCGATCTGCACTTCCGCGCCGTCCCAGCGCAGGCGGAATACGTCGCTGAAGAACTCTGATTCATCGTCCCCACCGATACACACCACGCCCTCTGGCGTAGTAATGGAGACGCCATAGGCCACCCGCTGCGGGAGCCGGCCCGCCTCGATCCAATCTCCGTCCGGGTCTTCGAGAACGAACACCCGGTCATGCCACACTTTGTCGCCCCCCTCCCACGGGGCCGCCTCTGGAAAGTTCGCTCCGCCGCCAACGATCAGCGCATCGTTGTGTATCCCTGCGAACGGCGCGGCGAAACCTATGGGATCCGGTATGGAAGGTAGCTGTTCCCATACAAGGGGTCCTTCCGCGTTCGCCGTCTCAGCAGCATAGGAAGCCCCCGGCGCGGCCACGAGGAGAACGGCTGCAAACGCTGAAACCAGCCGCCGGCTTGGGAACCTCATTCGTTCTCTCCTTTTGAACCGGCATACACCGCCCAGTCCTTCCCATTTGTAAGCCATGTGAGGTTGAAGCGCGCCAGTTGAATATCCCGTTCATCGTTGCGCCGTTCGTAGAGCAAAAAGATGAGCCCCTCGCCCGGTGTGCCGGGTTGGCCCGCCACAAGGGAGGAATACGCGCCGCCCCCTTCGTCCACTACCCGTCGAACCGGCCAACTTCGGCCGCCGTCGAAGCTCGCCCAGACAGTCATGCGCTGCCGCGTCGTGCCCGGGTCGTCTACATTGCTGTAAACCAGTATGTCGTGGTCCTCGATGGGCAGCCGCGTCAATCCGCCCGCGCATCCGTAAGCATGACTGCGAGGGCCATCCGGCAAATACGGACAACGGGACGGATTCAGCCACGTTTCACCGCCATCGTCGCTCCAAGCAATATAGCGGTTGCCCTCGGTCATATGCTCTCGCGAGTTGTAGTAAATGCGGCCATCCGAGAGTTCGGCCAGCGTTCCCTCTCCCGTGCCGAACACAGGAAACGGCGCGCTCACCTGCCACGTTTCGCCGCCATCGTCGCTATACATGGAGGTGTTGTAGTGGTAAGGCCGCCACTCGGTGTCATTGCTGCCCGTGAACACACGCACCGGCATAAGGAGCCGGCCCGCATGCTCGCCGTGCTGCAGCGTAATGCCCGACTCATGGTAATGCGCCGATACCGGAGACTCCGCGGGCGGCGCAAAGTCATGCACATCAATATCCCCATAAGGTTCGCCGTGGCCCATGAGGTTCGGCTCGACGGTCATCTCCTCCTCTTCCCATGTTTCGCCGTGGTCACGGCTGCGCCATTGGTAGCCGTTCGTGGGGCTGACAAGCAGAACGTCGCCAGAATCCTCATCGACGATGGCGTTCGCCCGGCGATCGACGCCCGTCTCGATCTCGGCGCCCCACGTCTCACCGCCATCCTCGCTGCGCCGCACGGTCTTGCCATCCCGGCCGACGGCGAGCACCGTTCCGTCCGTCGCAACGACAATTGTTGGAAACCGGCCCGGAAACATCGCTTCCTCGGTATCGAAAAACGGTTCTTCTTCAGCGGCCCATGCAAGACCAGCAAGCAAAACCGTCATGATGACCGCAAAAACCCGGATATGAACAGATAACGTATACATACAACTATCCCCCTTGATTCTGGAAACGTCGTTCGTGGTTTAATGATCCCTACCTTGTCTTCGGCCTGCGATAGCGACGGCAAGCCGCCCCGGTTACCAAAGCGACGGCAAGCCGTCGCACTCCAAAAAACACCCATATGGAGTGCGGTGGCTCGCCACCGCTATACTAAAGGCAGCTTGCTGCCGTCACTACATGCCAAAGCTTCATACCCAACCGGTCGCTTGAACAAATCACCCGGCGCCCACATCACGAACCAAACCTTCGGCCTGCGATAGCGACGGCAAGCCGCCCGCGCACGAGTGCGGTGGCTCGCCACCGCTTTACTCTTCTTCTTCGTCTTCCATGAGCAGCGGTTGCGGTTCATTCACCCAACCGGCGGGCCGTTGATTCTTGCCAGCTTTGCCGAGATCGCCCAGATCTTCCCGCGCTTTGTCCGCTAACGCCAACAGCTTCTCGACGATATCCGGATGGTTTTCGGCCCGGTTCTCCGTTTCCCCGGGATCGCCCACAACGTCGTACAGCGATGGTTTGCCCGGTTCGATGTCGGGATTGGGAACGCGGGTCCATTCCTCGATAGGGAGATACAGCTTCCACGGCCCCGAACGCACCGCCTGCAATTGGGGGCCTTCGTAGTAATAAAACGCCTCGTAAGGCGTTTCGGCCGCGTCTTCGCCAAACAGCAGCGGGCGGATGTCGTAGCCATCGACGATCCGATCCCGGGGCGGCTCCGTTCCCCCAAGCACCGCGCAGGTGGGCAGCAGATCCAGCGTCGTCGTCAATTCTTCACAGACCGTACCCGCCGGTATTTTACCGGGCCACCACGCGATGCACGGCACGCGCTGACCGCCCTCCGCTGTGCTGTAACCCCAGCCGTGCATGGGCGCGTTGCTGCCTTGCGGCGGTTCGCGTCTGGGCGCGCCGTTATCTGAGGTCCAGATAACCAGCGTATGCTCGGCGAGTTCCAATTCTTCGAGCACGTCCAACACCTGCCCGGCCGCCCAGTCCAACTCTTCGACGGCGTCGCCCCATGGCCCGTTCTTCGACTGGCCGCGGAACCGCTCGCTCGCAAAGGGCGCATCTGTGCTACCCGGCATGGCGTGGGGTATGTAAAGGAAAAACGGTTCATCCTGGTGTTCACGGATGAAATCCACGGCCGCTTCAGTCTCGCGAAGCGTGAGTTTGTTCCGATCCACCGGCGCGTCAATGACCTCTTCGTTGCGCATAAGAGGTAACGGCGGCCAACCGTCCCTTTCGCCCCGTGGATGCGTATGCACCATGTCGTCGCTGTACGGCGTGCCATAATAGAAATCAAAGCCGTGCCGCGTGGGCAGGAATACCGGCTGATCGCCAAGGTGCCATTTGCCGATGACGCCCGTAGCGTAACCCGCGTCTTTCATTACATCGGCGATGGTGATTTCGTAGGGGTTCAGCCCGATATTCGATACCGGCCGCAGCACGCGCCCGTCCGTCTCGTCCATGCTCACGCGGCGCGGGTAAGCGCCTGTGATCAGGCTCGCCCGCGACGGCGTACACACGCCAGCAGTCACATAGAAATGCGTAAACAGCCGGCCTTCCTCCGCCATGCGGTTCAGGTTCGGCGTGCGGTGCAACTGCGAACCCGTGGGTTCGATATCGCCGTAGCCGAGGTTGTCCACGAAAATCACGACAATGTTCGGCGGCCGCGAATCCTCGGATCCAGCGAAAGCCGACCGCGCGCTCGTCAGATACGCCGCGCTCGCCGCCGACACGCTCTGGATGAATTGCCGCCGGGTTAACCCACCACTCGCATTACCCATTTCCGCCCCCTTTCCAATTTCGCCTACCTACGCAATCAGAATCGCTCTGTTCGCTCACTCGGCGGCCGCGAAGGCGTAGAGTGTGCCGCAGCGGCCGGTAATAAACACGGCGTTGCCGGACACCGCAGGCGATCCATCCGCGTGAACACCTAAAGGATAATGCCAGACTTCCTCGCCGGTATTCACATCAACCGCGAAGAAATTGCCTTCCCGGTCCACGTAATAAAGATAATCGCCCGCCACCGCGATGGCGCCGCTCACCGCGTGTTCAATGGGCTCGCTCCACAGCACTTCGCCCGTTTCCCGGTCATACGCGTTGCGGTGGACGTTGTCTATATGGAAGACCCGCTCATCGTCCAATGCCGGTGAACTGTACGGGTTCATTCGCCGCGTGGCGACGCCGCCTTCCGGGCTGGTCCACTTCTTTTCGCCGGTCTCCATATCGATGGCGGCAAATTGGCGCTGCCGCCGGGACTCAGGGGCCAGCAAAGTATACATGACGCCATCATCAATGGCCGGCGTGGATTTGATGGTGTATTCGTGCGGGATAGTCCAGAACTCACTCCCATCCTCGACATTGTGCGCTTTGAACTGTTGGCGCAAGTTCATCACGACGCCGTTGTGCATGAGCGGTGAGGCGGCCCCCCAGATCCGCGTCCCCGGACCGGTCTGTGACCACACTGTTTCGCCCTCGGAAACATCCACCACGCCAAACGTATCACCGCGTCCTCCGGCAATCTTGTCGTCAGCAAGCACTACCGACACGTTGAACAACTCCGTCCACGTGTCCTCACGGGTCAACGCGCTATTCACCCAAAGCGTGTCCCCCGCTTGCCGATCAACGGCGAATATCGCGCCGTCGTCCGCCAGTCCGTAAATGGCGCGCTCATCGCCCGCGAGCGTCCCCCTTATGGTTCTTCCGCTCATGGTCGTTTGCCATTGCTTTTCGCCCGTCGCCGCATCAAAGGCGGTCACGGCGGGCATGGGCTTTGACGGAGCGATGTTGTTTTCAAGCGCGGTGTACACCACATCATCGAGAATGATGGGCGATCCGAATCCGTAAGACAGCGGATGAGGTTGCGCCCAAACCAGCGCCAGCGGCGGCGCGACGGTCGTATCCACGGCGCTGGTTCGATGTGCGTTACGTTTGTACATTGGCCATTCGCCGTCGACCTCGATCTGCGGCAGCGGTGAGCCCGCTAGGGACAGTTCTTCGACAGTAGGCCACCAAGTCAGATCGCGTTCGTCTTCGACGGTGATCGAGACTTCCACGGTCTCCGGCCAATCGTCGCCTGGGCTAAAGCGCGAAGTCCATGTCCAGTCGCCGCCCTGCTCGAGCACGATGCTATCGAGCTTTTCGCCGCCGGGAACCCGGAAGTCCACGGTCACAGAGCGCACAACTTCTGTGGCCATTTTGTCACCGCAAGCTAAGTTCTTCAAAACCACCACCTTATGGATATCCGGCCGAAACGAAAACCGTCGGAGATCACCTTCGCAAACGCCGGATGGACCTGGGTCTATCCCAACGGCAAGTCGCTGACCAATTGGGCACACTCGCCTGTTGTGTCCGCAGATGGGAACTCGGCAAGTCTACACCTCATCTCCGCGTCTTGCCACATATAGTCCAGTTTCTTGGTTACGAACCCGGGGCAGAACCGGCAAACATTGGCGAACGGCTCAAGCGCGCACGCCAAGCGGCCGGACTGAGTCAGGAGGAACCCGAGCATCCCTGTCCGCCCATCCCCCAATCTATCCTGCTCCACATCGCTGCTCAGTCTAAAATTTCCCAGTCTGGTCAAGCTGCTTCCTGGTT
>PUMX01000425.1 GCA_003552485.1 Candidatus Hydrogenedentota bacterium | reverse complement strand
GCATGAGTTCCCCGCCGCGATTCTCTTGAGCGTCCGAATAGCGATTCACACAATGAAGACCTCAAGGCTCCTCTGCGCTGAATCGAATATCCGTGAACCAATTGCGACGACGCAACACTCTCGTCGTCACCTCCTCCGGCCCCATCCTGCTATCCACTTTACCACCTTCAATTTCCTCTCGGAGTAAGGTGAATACCGTAGATTCGAGTCTAACCAAAACGGCTTTGCAAGTATGCTTTTGTAATGCGAGAACGAGTCGAAACCGGCCTTTCCGTGAGCGCTTCCCATACCGCTTTCTCCCACCCCTCCGAAGGGTAAGTAGGGATTAGTTGTCTGCATAACGGCATCATTTATCGCCCCCGTTCCAAATGAAAGCTTATCTAAAATATGCTTCTTAAATTGGCTACTACACGCGAAAACGTACAGCGCTAACGGTTTGGGATAGCGACGAACAATGTTCACAGCTTCGTCAACCGAACTAAAGGAAAGCACAGGCATTATCGGGCCGAATATCTCCTCTTGCATTACGGGATCATCAGGACTTACATTAATCATTATCGTCGGCTCAATATATCTAAATTCTGCGTCCGTCTTTCCCCCACAATACACCTTATCATAATCTATAAGGTTCACAAGGCGCTTGAAGTTAGATTCGTTTATGATCTGGACGTAGTTCCCATTCTCCAACGAATACGAATATTGCTCGATACTTTTCTTGGCGCTTGAAAGGAAGGCATCCCTTATGCTTTCGTGCACCAATACATAATCCGGCGCGATGCACACCTGCCCCGCGTTCAGATACTTCGCCCAGACCAGGCGCTTCACGCTCTGCTCAAGGTTGCAATCGTCATTGACGATAGCCGGCCCCTTCCCCCCTAACTCGAGCGTTACAGGAGTGAGATGTTCGGCGGCGGCGCGATATACAATGCGTCCTACTCTTGTACTGCCGGTAAAAAATATCTTGTCAAAACGTTGCTCCAATAGAACGCTGGTTTCATCTACCCCTCCCTCAATTACGTGAATGTACTCCGGCGGAAAAGCATCGTTTATAATTCTAGCCATGGCGGACGAGGTATTCGAAGCAAGCTCACTGGGCTTCACGATTGCGGTATTACCCGCAGCTATACAGGAGACAAGAGGAGAGAGTGAGATCTGATAGGGGAAGTTCCATGTTCCAATAATGAGACAGACGCCCAGCGGCTCCGGAACGAGATAGCTCGTTGCGGGAAAGTTGATGATATTGGTAGGTGCTCGACGTTTTCTAGACCACTTTTTCAGGTTGCGTATTGTATGCTCAATATCTATGGACAGGCGAGCGAATTCAGCCAAGAAAGTTTCGAAATAACTCTTGTTGAAGTCAGCTTCTATAGCGCGGTGAAGCTCGATCTCATGATCCCGGAGTATGCGTTTAAGCTTTTGTAGGTTATCGCGTCGGAAATCAATGCTTTTGGTCGCATCTGTTTCGAAATAGCTTCGTTGCTGCGCCACCGTATCGGCGAACTTCAACGTCTGCATTATTTCCAATCCGTTACGTTTGTTGGGCACAATCAATAGAAAGCCGCGAACTGCCTCATACGCAAGAAGGGACAGTGCGAATCATGCATTACGAGCGTCAGCGCGTACAGCCTAGTTTACCGCCTCGTGTTTGTCAACCGATTTCGCCCATCGGGCGTCTTGCATACTCGACAACACGTCCGCTACACAATACACCGCAAGAGACGACCGACGACCCGGCTGGTCCGTTACCAGATATTCAACAGCAGTCCCCCCGTCAATAGGATTGCGAGGGTGGCCAAGGGCGCGAGCACAGTCACCACAAACCCGTCCTTATACGCCTCCCGATGGGAAAGCCCCATCACCGTGAGGGCGGTGATGACCGCGCCGGAATGCGGCAGACTATCCAGGCCACCGCTGCCAATGGCGACGATGCGGTGGAGGGTATCGGCGTGGATCCCTTGCTCGAGGTAGTATGGGGCCAAGGCTTCCATGAAGATACCGAGCCCACCAGAGGCTGAACCGACAATACCCGCCACGATGTTAATGGAAAGCACCGACGAGATGAGCGGATGGAGTCCGGAACCCACCATGAGTTCGGCGAATCCCTGAAATGCATCCGTCGCTTGCACCACGCCGCCGAATCCTATTACAGCCGCTGTATTGAGGAGGGGGAGCGCGGAGTTTTCGGCCCCACGGCTGACCGTAGCCCAAGGCTGCTCCAGTTGGCGCCAGAACAGGACGACGGCCAGCAGGGCGCCTACGGTCATGGCGAGTGAGGCCCACAGCATCGGCTGTGCCTGACTGAAGGCCAGCCACATCGGCAGATCGGCATGCTCGCCGTACGCCAGCGCCGCTATCCACAACGGCGTGATGATGATCAAGAGCACTGCAACCAAGGGAATGAGCGCAACGGCCCAGTGCGGCAAGCGCCGCGGATCGGGCTCTTTGTCAGGGAGCACGTCAGTCTTAGCCGGCTTGAAGGTTTCGCCGCGTCTTTTGGCGCGGTGACGTTCATGCTCAAGATATCCCATGCCGAGCCCGAACATCATGGCTGAGGCGAGCAAACCAAGGAATGGCGCCGCCGTCAAGGAGGTGCCCAACCCCTCGGCGCTGACGACGTTTTGCACAGAAGGCGCCCCCGGCAAAGCCGTCATCGTGAACGTGCCGGCCCCCAGCATGATGCACCCGAACAACAGGCGTTTAGGCAAATTGGCCCGTTGGAACAAGCTGAGTCCCAGCGGATACACCGTGAATACGACAATAAACACATTCACGCCGCCGTAGGTGAGCACCACACAGGCGAGCGTGCAAATGTACAATGCGCGCTCCAATCCGAGTCGATCGCTCAGCGCAAAGGCGATGGATGCCGCGGCGCGTGTTTCGCCCATCACCCGGCCGAAGATCGCGCCGACAAGGAAGATCAGAAAAAACTGGCCTGCAAACCCCATCATGGGGCCGGTAAACCCCTCCATGAGGGCCTCGGCAAGCGGTTGTTCATTTGTGACGGCTACCACCAATGCGGCCAACAGCGCGGCAACCAGCACGTTCACGCCTCGCAATGCGAGCCCGATGAGCAAAATAAGCCCCAGGAGCACTCCCAATGTAGCCATACCCCTCCCCCATTAAGTCACGATTCCTTGGCGCAGACGCAAGCGTTGTGGCGGGATTCACGGTTCTACTGCGAGACTCGCGCCGCTTGTCGCCAAGTGAACCGCGGGATCGTTCAACTCCTGCATCTTCGAGACAATCCGCTCGTGCAGCGCACGCTTGGCCATGCGAATCCGAAAGCGGCCATCGTGGATGAGATTCTCGTGTTCCTCGGGATCGTTAACAAGGTCATAAAATTCGTCGCGCCACGGGTTCAAAAAGTCGCGCACAAGTTTCCATTGCGGCGTGCGCCAGGCGCGCATGTGCGCCTGGATGCCGTGATGCGGCGAGTATTCGGCGTATAGGTTGTTGTCCCACTCGCTGACGGCCGCGCCTGTCAGCAGCGGGAGAAAGTCGCGTCCGCGGCATACGCCATCGGCTGGCGGCTCGACGCCGGCCATCGCCAACAACGTTGGAAACCAGTCCAGGTTGGTAACCGTCTCCTCAATGAGTATCCCCGGCTCGATGACGCCCGGCCACCGGATAGCGGTGGGAACACGCAGCACGACGTCCATGAGATTGGGCCGCCGATCGCCCGGAATGTTCTCCGTGCCGGGCGGGGGATCCGTTAGCATGGACACTGCGTTCCCCTTGCCCCAGAAACCATTGTGGCCCAAGGCGTTGCCCTCGTTTGCGGTAAACACGACGACGGTATTACTGGTCAAATCCAGCGCATCAAGGCGTTCCAGGATGCGCCCCAGGTTTCGATCGATACTCGTAACGCTAGCCAGGTAATCGCGGGTGTATCGCCGCACGCGCTCGGCGTCCAGGCCCGGGTAGTCGGGAATCTCCAGGTCGACGCCTTCATATGGCGCCCGGTCTTCCTCCACCGCCTGCCAGCTCCGGTGAGGAGAGCGCGTGCTCAACATCGCCATAAACGGGCCGGCGCGATGCCGCTCGATGAAATCGATCGTATGCTCGGTAAGGATATCGATGGTCAGGCCTTCGAAGGCCTGTTCACGCCCGTCCTTCTCCAGCACCGGGTCGCTGGGCGGTCCGTGATCGAGAAACCCGGTGAACTCGTCGAAGCCGAAGCGCGTGGGATGAAACCGATCGGCCCGCCCTAGATGCCACTTCCCAAACAAACCCGTGGCGTAGCCGGCTTCGGAAAGCAGGCTTGGCCACGTGACGGCGTCCGCATCGAGCCCGACGTCATGCTCATCCGGGTGAATCCAGTCGTGGATCCCAAGCTCCGTGGCATAGCGGCCTGTCAACACGGTTCCCCGTGCGGGACTGCAAACAGGCGTAACCACGAAGGCGTTGACCAACTGAGCGCCCTGCTCCGCGAAGAGGCGATCCATGTTCGGTGTATGGACCTGCGGGTTTTCAAGGCCAAGCGCCCATGGGCCGTGGTCATCAGTATAGACGAACACAATGTTCGGGCGCTGCTCATCCGCTGCCCGCGCGCTATCGACGCCGAGCGTGGCCATCGCGATGGTAGCGGAGGACGCTGTTTTCAGGAAATCACGGCGGGTGACGCGCTGTGTCCTTTTCATGAGGCCTTTCTTCCGAGTCGAGGAGCGGAGAAGCTATTTCGTCAACTGATTCTCGACAGGCTCGACGCTGTCTTTGTGCCGCTGCACCATCTCCTCGATACCCGCGATGATATCCGGGTGGTCCTCGGCGATATTCGCGCGCTCGGGCGGATCCACGTCAAGATTAAACAGTTTTGGCGGATCATGTTCCGTGCGTTCCGGACCGCTGCCATAGGAACCCTCGGTTATGAAGTGAGCCTTGTAAGGTCCCTGGCGGGCCGCGTAAACCTGTTCGCCCCGGTAATAGATAAGACTGTCGCGGGGACTGGACGCTTGGTCAAGCAGTACGGAAGACAGGTCGTATCCATCGTAGGTTCTATCATCCGGCAACGCCACGTTCGCCAGGGAAGCGAACGTCGGCAGCATATCCAACGAGGCGCCCATATCCATCACCACTCCGGGCTCGATGGTTCCCGGCCACCAGAAGACCGTCGGCACACGTACGCCGGCCTCAAAGGTTGTGCCTTTACCGCCCCGGAGCGGTCCTGGCAATCCGGCGTGCAACATGTAGTCGCGAAGCAGATTCCAGGGACCATTGTCCGACGTGAAAAGCACCAGCGTATTCTCCGCCAGATCAAGCTCGCGGAGCGTGTCCATGATGCGGCCTACCGACCAGTCGAGCTCCTCGATAACGTCACCGTACAGGCCCGCACGCGAAACGTCTACGAACTCCTCGGACCGGAACAAGGGCACGTGAGGCATGCTGTGCGCGAGATACACGAAGAAGGGTTGGTCCTGATGTTCGTGGATGAATTCGACGGCCTCTTCGGTAAAGCGCTTGGTGATCGTGGTCTGGTCGGCGGGCTGTTCAATGATTTCCTCGTTCCGCATGAGGGGTACGTGGAAATACTCGCTCTCCGGCTGCAAAACCGCTTCCCGCCGGGTCATGCCCTCGGGCGGTTCCAGATCCATGTCGTTGGAGTAAGGAATGCCGTAGTAATAGTCGAATCCGTGCCGCGTGGGCAGAAATTCGGGCAGGTGGCCGAGGTGCCACTTGCCAATGCAGGCGGTGGCGTAATCGGCTGGCTTCAGGGCGCCGGCGATCGTCAGTTCGGATTGCGGCAATCCGCCGTTCGAGTCCGGGAAAAGCACGCGGCGCTGATCCGAACACATGCCGCTGCGGATGGGATAGCGCCCCGTCATCAGGGCGGCGCGGCTGGGCGTGCATACGGAAGCGGCCATGTAGAAACTGGTCCACTTCTGTCCCTCGACGATCATTCGATCGAGGTTGGGGGTGCGGATCGTGGGATGGCCAAAATAGCCGATATCGCCCCAGCCCATGTCATCGGTAAAGATGATGACGAAGTTTGGCGGTTTGTCATTGGCGGCGGCAGCCCGCGGTGG
>PUMX01000233.1 GCA_003552485.1 Candidatus Hydrogenedentota bacterium | reverse complement strand
ATCCTCCGGTTCTTCACCGGGCGCCTCTTCCGGCAGTGGCTCCTCTACGAGCTCCTCAACAGCTTCTCCCTCTTCGATACGACGAGCCATCTCCCGAAGCCGTTCGGTCTCGGCACGTATCTCAGCGGCAGGATCATGTCCCGTGGCTTCCACCCGTGCCTGACGGGCTTCTTCCCATTCCTCATGAAGCGCCTCACGATGACTGTCATCGGAATGAATCTCCACGTCAGCGGAATCGACCTGTTCACGGCGCACGCTGATTACCCGCCCTTCATCGGGCAGCTGAACATAGTACATGTTATCGCTTTCGCGCACGTACACATCTTCATATTCAACGCCTTCAATGGTGATGCTGTCAGCTGACGCGGCGCCGGCGAACAGCATTGCCGCGCCCGTCCCGACGATGGCCAGCATCGCCATACCGGCCAGTGTTGATCTGCTGTTTGCCTGTTCTTGTGGGAATCTCATCTGGCTGCGTTCCTTGTTGCGGCGTCTTCCCGTCCCGAAGGCCGCGCGCCGCCGCTTAAACGCGCGAAAGTGCATACTCAGATACACTATTCTGTACTGCCTATATAAGAATGATACAGGATACCGGGGGGTGACGTAAAGCCGGGCCGCAAAGCGGCGGCGGCTATTCATCCCGTTCGCGGTCACGAACCACCCAAATGGCGCGCTGCTGCGGTCCCTCATCAAACTGAATAACCGCGCGCCAATTACCGCTTAGTGGCTTGCGAACGCCTCCAAGTGCACTGGAATGGGGGCGTCCTCGGCGTGGCCTCGAAATATGACGAGACGGTATCGGAGATCTACACTGTCCCCCGGCTCCAATGGATATTCATTGTCATGCGGCCAACTCGCGCAGATCCAGGTATAGCGCTCGATACGCATGTGCCACAGGGGGTGTGGGTCGGAGGGATTGTCAGGATGAGGCGCAATACCCACACCCGAATGGGGGCCATCCGAGCTGGTTCCTGCAGACCAAGCCGTCCACGCCGCGTGTAAATCGTTTGTCTCACCCGAAAACGGACCGTCTTTGGCCGCCAGTTGAGGTTCTGGGCGCTCGCGATCCGCCCGAAGACTGAACCCACCGTAGCCTGCCGAGCTGCCGGTGCGTCCTCGCAATTCGACGAGTTCATCGGACACGTTGGTGAAGGTGAGATGAAAGTCTATCGCCTGGCTGTCCGCCTCGGCGGGATAGACGGTAAAACGGACATCTTCCTGAACGACTGGCGCTTGTTCTTTATCAACACGCCACCCGTTCCGAACGTGGACGTACGCGTGCTCATCGCTCGCCTCGCGGCTGACCCAGGCTGGGTGCTGTGTGACCGTGTATCAGGCAATCGACGAGGTGGGGGATGAAGACCGTCACCAGCATGGAGATTCACCAGACGCCGGGCGGATATGGCTATGACAGCGCTGGGGCGCCGCCGATTTATCGCCGGCGCCCCTAAGACTGTCGATTCCTGTTAGTTTTTCGGGCCTATTCCGCGCCGTTGCGCCAGAGTTCGCCGATTGGCGCGGTGGCTAGCGACACTGGGCTGAAGTTGCAGGTACATCCTGCCATGAGGTTCGGCATATTGAGAACGCCGTTTGCGGGGTACAAGTTGTTGTTCACTCTGCACCCGGGCCGCACCGCCAGGAACGGCGTTATCTCGTGTGTGTCGAGGTCAATCCAAGCCGAATTGCTGCGGTAGCGCGTCGTCAACAAATGCTCGCTGGCCCGCGTGTCCGTGCATCCTCGGCGCGACCATTGCAGCGGCTCGTCCGCAAGCGCCTCGCCCGAGGGCAGCGCGTATGCAAGCAGCGAACCCTCGGAGCCCGTAAGCACTCTTGCGCTGGTGACGAATCCGGGAGCGCCATGGTCGGGCCGATAGTCTCCTTCGACAATCCATCGGCGTTCTTCCGACTCCGCCACGCGGCTTCCATCCGAAGCGCAGTAGAATCCCACCGGCGTCACGAGCATTCCTTGCGACGCGCTATAGCGCAGTGAAGCGCCTCCGTCGCGCTCCCATTCCGTCTCGCCCGTGGCGAGATTCAGCGCGCGCGTGCTGCCGTCTACCATTTCCTCCTCGCCGCGCCGCAGGTTGGCCTTTTCCGCGCAGAAGACCTTCCCATCCCCAACAGCGATGCTCAATTCGAGCCGGTCCATCTCCATGTCCCAAACCACATCTCCCGTGCGCCGGTCCACGCACAGCAGATGCGGGCCACTGGTTCCCACAAGGTAGTCTCCGCTAGCGCGAAGATTCGCCCATGGTTCTTCGAGATGACCGGGGAGATCGATCCGCCCAATGCGTTCGCCCGTGGCGGCGTCAATCATTAGGCAACTCGTCCCATTGCTGAGGTAAATTGTATCCTCGAGCGCCACAAGCTCCGCCGCTTCCGGCAGACTTGCTTGCGGCGACCACCTCCGTTGCCGCTGCAGGCGAATAACGTCCCGCGCATGGGCTTGGGCGAGCGGCTCTACGCCGACGGGCGCCTCGGCTTTCCATAAGGTGCGGCCTGTGTACACGTCGGTCGCGTGCAACAATCCCTCCTCCAGAAGGATGCGCCGGCCTCCGGCCACGCGGACCAAAACGTGGCCCGGGTACTTGTGCCAGCGGTATTTCCCGTCAAACCACAGGACGCCGAGGTCCGAGCCAACGCGCTCGTCTTTGGAAGCCCCGGTGCTGGCGGCATTGGCCTGCGCGTGCGACCAATCCGCCGAGCCGGGCAACGCGCCCTCGCGGCTGACCAACACATAGTCGCCGTTCTGGCGGACATCCGCCCCGTCAAACGCCTCCCCGTGGAAGGCTTGCTCCACTTCCCAGACGCTGGCCAGTGTTGCCGGCACACACGCCGTGCCCCCGTACGGGCGCAGCGCATGGAAGACCGCCTGAGCTAACTGCTCGTTATCCGCGGCCAGCAATACGCTTACTTCTTCCGACACAATCAAGCTCGCGAGATACGGCGGGAACGGATAATCGACAGGGTTGCCCTCTAACACCATGGCCCGATGACCGTATAGCCCTGCCTCATGAAGCCGTTCGCGAACGGCGGCCACCGTCGCTGAATCGTCATCGACGGCAATCACGTTCAGATCAGATTGGCGCGCCAGTTCCTCAACCAGCCGTCCTTCGTCGAGTCCCCACACCAGCGCGTATCCATCGCGCACATCGGCGGCGTCGAGAAGGGCGTCCGCCTCGTCGGTCCATTCATCACGGGCTGGAACGGGGGAAACCGGCGGCCCCAAAATTGGCGCATCGTCATCATCTTCACCGGGGCCAAAGGCGTGGACAATCCCGTCGGTGGTCATTACGAAGAGCTTTCCGTCGGCGGCCAGCATTCGCTGGGGGACGCCTTCGACGCTAGCGCGCCACACAGGTTCCGGATTCCCGCCACCGGCGATGTCAAGCGCTTGGACCACGCCGTGTGCGCCGGTATAGAGCCGATCGCCGGCTTTGAGATGCACCTTGGGATGGGCCGGCGTATCCCACCGGCCTTCATGGTTGCCTACCGGCTGACGGGTCATATGGATATCGGGATGACCGGACCACTCCCACAGTTGTTCAAACTCCGCTACGAACGTATCGGGATGCACATCATCCCGGCGGTAGGGCGGCAGATCAACTTCATCACGCTCCCGAAGCGTAAACGAGCTGATATCGCGCGCCCGAAGGCCGTCCGGTCCGCTCTCATACATGACGTCTTCCGTGAGCACCGGCTGGCGAAAATCATACAGCGGCCCTTGATTCGCCGGATCCACGTCAATCCGGGTCAATCCTGCGGGATACAACCAACGGCCATAATTGGGATTGGACACGCGTTCTTCATAGGGCCGGGTGATGTCGTAGAGGTCGCCGCCGTGGACAAGGTATTGCCCGATGCCAGCCACAAACCAAGCGCCCTTGGGATGGCCGGTGCGTCCGCCCCATCCCATCGTGTACTCATGCAGTTCGCCTGTTTCGAGGTCCAGAAGAGCGGGCAGTTGGGCGCCGTTAGGGACTACCAGCGTATCCCCCACAATCGCCAGGTACCCTTGAGGGGTCAAGCCTGAATCAAACCCAACGCCGTGATCCCAGTTGCTTTCCGGTATCACGTCGCTGTCCGTGTTCGACCACACCGCCTCGCCCGATTCCGCATCCACCGCATGGACAAACACGCCCTCGGTAGGCCAGAGCCCGGCGGCGAAATAGATGACGCCGTCCTGCAGCACAGGGCCGCCACGGGCCGGCCAAAGGGATACGAATCGGCCGTCGCCCATGACGCGCCGTTCTTCGCGATCTTCGGGTAGCCCCCGGAATCGCCATTGCAAGGCGCCATCCTCGGCGTCAACGCAGTAGAGGTAGCCGTCATCGGAGACAAAGAACACATTGTCTTCCCAAGCGATTGGCGCAAAACGAACGGGGCCCTCGGCAAAGAATCGCCACCGCTCCTCGCCCGTCTCGGTATCCAACGCCGTGACGCTATCGGTAACCATCGAGGGGACGAACATCGTATCGCCCGCGACCACCGGCTCGTACGAAACGTCAAACCTCAGCCGAAACTCGTTGGGATAGGCTGGCTGCGGCTCTGGAAACGTCCTCGTCCAAAGAAGTTGAAGATTCTCCGGCAACGAATTCGGCGAAGCCGCCGTGCGTCCTGCATCATAGCGGAACTGCGGCCAGTCGCCTGACGCCTCCGGGGCGCCGGGGTTTGCTCCAGACGAGTCCGAGTCTTGCCCGATTGCCGAGAACATGAGGGCGCATACCGCTAAGAGGGCGACGGCCCCCTTTCCCCCAATAGCAACACGCTTGTCATGCCTAATCATTGTTTCCGCTCCCTATTGGTTTTGGGTGACGCCTGCTATCCGTGAACGATCTTCACCCACGATCACCGGCTCCAGGACCGCCTGGAGAATTGCGGCAATTTGACTCTAATTGTAGACTACTAGCGTGGGATTCGTCACTAATGGTCAGCGCGTCACAAAAAAGCCAAGCGCAAACAAAGTGTCTGATTGGCCGTCCAACCTGCTATAATCGTTACGCTGAGTTTGCGCGACCTTAAAGGGATGTCGCGTGTTTTCTGATGGCGGAGCGGTTGCTCGGCCATGAACGATGATTAACAAGATAGTCAGGAGAACCAAGGATGACCGGTATTGATAGAAGAGGTTTCTTGCGGGCAGCGGCCGGCGCAGCATTGGGCGCCGGTATTGGTAGTGTGGCCTATCCGTTGAGCGGCAGGCGGCTTTCTGCGGCGGAACTCGCCGAAAAGCCGATGCCGACGCGGCGCTTGGGCAAGATAGGATATGAAGCCAGCATATTCAGCTTGGGCGGCATGTCCACCATCATGGATCGGGAGAAACGGGATGAAGCGGCGGAGATCATTAACCACGCGCTTGATTTGGGCGTGAACTACATCGACACCGCCGACTCCTACCAAGCCGGCGACAGCGAAGCGAATATTGGCGACGCATTGGGCGGCCGGCGCGATGACGTATTTATCGCCACCAAGACACGCATTCAAACGGATGACGGCATCGAGGATGACGCGTTTGAGAGGACCTGCGAGCGTTTACAGACGGACTACGTTGACCTTTACTTCACCCATGGCGTGCATGACCTCGAGCATCTTGACACGGTTCTGGATCGGGAGAATGGCGCCATCAAAGCCTTCGAGCGGCTTCGCGAGAAAGACCGCGTTCGCAATATCGGCATCAGCAGCCATAACAGCGCAACCCTGATGGAGGCGATGAATCGGTACGATCTCGATTGCGTGTTTATCACGTTGAACCCTGCCGGCATGTCGATGCAAGACCCCGAAAACCTCCGCGACATGCTCGCCATGGCCGAAGACAAAGATGTGGGCGTCGTCGGCATGAAGGTTATCGCGCGAGGCCGTGTCCTTGACGAGGATATCAGCATGCAGGAGGCCATGAACTACGCCCTTAGCTTACCCATTGCGACCGCGAATCTTGGGATCACGAGCATCGACCAGATCGATGAAAACGTGCGCTTGGCAAAGGAATTCGAGCCGTACGATGGCGAGACCATGGCGCGGCTTGAGTCCATCGCGCGCGCGT
>PUMX01000102.1 GCA_003552485.1 Candidatus Hydrogenedentota bacterium | reverse complement strand
TGCAGGCGTATACGCCAATCGCCAGCGGCTCGCTGAGAACCGCATCCTCCAGGGCAGTTCCAGGGCTCAGACGGAAACAAGAGGACTCGGGCATGACAATATACTCACACAGGCTGCCCTCGGCCTGACCGGGACAACCCAGAAAACGTAATTCGCGGCACGTATGCGAACGGCCGGCGCGGCACTGATCACAGCGCCAGCACGGCATAGCCGGGTCGATGGCGACACGATCTCCGGGTTTCAGCGTCTTGACCTGCGACCCGGTCTCAACAACCACGCCCGCGCATTCATGCCCGACAGCGAAGGGATACTGCACCACCTGCACGCCGATTCGGCCCGTCGCGTAATAATGCACATCGGAGCCGCAAACTCCAACTGCGCCCATTTGGATCAATACGCTCGCATCGTCTTCGATGCGCGGCTCGGGCGTCTCCTCCATTTCCATTTCGCGCAGGCCGGTGAGTCTCATGGCTTTCATGCAGCGGCGTTCTCCTTCTACGCAGGTTCATCGCCACGGGTAAGAGAGCAAGGCATTTGGGCAAGACCGGCGCCTATTGGACCACAACCCAACGAGACTTCGCAACGGCTTGGGAACCGTTATAGCCGGATAATCAGCGCCACTCCGAGCAAGCACAGCGAGTCGGCCTCCTTTGCTCGCCCGGCGCGCCACGGACATCTTTAGGCTCGGCCCCGACGTCCGCGGCGCGAAAGCAGCCCACTGAGCGTTGACACCCGGCGCTCTTGGGAACGTTAAACGCCTGACCTCACTCCGTCTGCAACGTTAACTCGAGCGTGATGATCTTCTTAACGCCCGCCTGGATGGGGAGCGAGTCGCCATCGGGTTTAAGCTGATTACGACGCTCCTCGTTGAGGTTTGTCTCCCACGCCTCAGTGATGGGGTAGTAACACCTGAGATTACCCTCCACGGGCGCATCCGTTGGGTTGAACAATCGCACAATACATCGGCCGGACCCATCCTCCGCCTGCTTGAAAGCGCTCAACTGCAAGGAACGCGGGCTTACTTCGAGAAAGCTCGCCGCCTTGGGCAGCACGCCCGGATGGGCGCCCGCCTGCGCGGCTTCCAATGGCAGATTGAGGGCCTCCGCCTCCTCGAACACGCCATTCTCCCATTGGCCCTCATGGGGATAGATGGCGTACGTGATTTCGTGTTCGCCAAGGCATTGGGAGGTATCCATCTCAGGGTAAACCTCCCACTGATCGATGACCGGCGTCTGGCGGAAGGTGTATGCGCGGAACAATGTCAATGCCACGGGGCGCTCATCGGTATCCATCGCCTCATACTCGCGCGTTCCCGTGTTCAGAAACGCGAGGCCGCGCTCTCCATCCGATATGTCCACGAACCGGTGCATGGGATACTGTGGATTGGGCTTGCCGTAGTAGGGCGATCCTTCCTTCACGTGGATGTCCCGCCCGATAACGTCGAACGCCGCTTCGGCACAAGTCTGTTTCGCCTTTAACCGCGTGGGAAACACCACACGCAGACGATGGTTCTTACAGGTGTTGTTCACCGTAGTCGTCACATCGAGGCGCCGGGCGCCGGCGCGCAGCGTGAACCGGCTCGTCACCACCATCTCCCGCCGTTTCTGACTGCGCCGCCGGTTCGGCATCATGTCACGGCGGTAGTTCCCCTCCATGTCCTGCTCCAGCCCTTCCGGAATCCGCATGTAGTAATCCACGCGCACCTTGCCGGTAAGGGGACCCTCTTCCTCGATGGCTATGGATGCAGGATAGCCGTGGGACGTGATCACTTCGTCATGATCCGGAGGCATGTGGATCCAGGGATGGCCCGCTTCGCCTCCGTCTTCAATGTAATGCAGGCCCGTGTAGACGTGGCCGTCAACCTTGCTCGTGAGATCAATCGTGCCGTCGCTGTTGAACTGCACGCGCAAGTGTTCGTTTTCGAGCACGTTTTGCTCGACAAGTATGCTGCCCGGGAAGTAGTCATCCAATTCCTGACGCGCAATGTGGAAGGTGCGGTAGCCGAAGGCCGGGATTTCCGGGGTTTCCACGTAACACCGAATCCGATCCGAACGCAGTTCGAGGGAAATGTCCTGCAAGTTGCGCACGAGCGTGCCATAGTCGAAGCGCTCATGCTGCTGGATGCGCAGCTTGTCGCCCTGCGGTGTCTGCACGCTGAAGCTTTCGTACCCCATGCGATCCGGCAGATCAATGTAACAACCCACCACTTCCTTACGTGGGAACGGCGAGGAATTGAACACCGTGAGCACGGCGTCCTTTTCCGTGAGGTCGCTGTTGTCAATGCGCACTTGCAGGTTGCCCATGCCCCGGCGCGCGACACCCTCACTGATAATGTCGATCTGGTCGGCCCGGAACATGAAATCCTTGTCCATCTGGTCAGGGCCGCCACCGCATATGGTGTCATGGGGATGATTCTTGAGAAGCAGATCCCAGGCCCGATCCAACGCCGACTTCATATACTCACCGCCCACCATGGCGCCGCAGGCGCTCCACGGCTCGGCCAGCCGCTGCAGATTGGTCTCATTGCGCGCATTTGCTCGCTTGATATGCATACGCGAGCTGATAACATCGCCGAGCAGATGGGTCCACTTGCCGGTCGCGCCGGGATCGCGCCATTCGCCCTTGAGCACCGTCGGGTCCTTCACCTCCTCCTTGATGGCGTCCGTGAACTCCTTGAGGTTGGACATCTTGATGACGTGCTCGGGCATTGTCTCCTGGCAGAGACGCACAATCTCGGTCTCCCGCGGGTCGGGATTGCTCGAATCAAACCCTTGCATGCACGCAATGTGCCGCGTGGTGAAATGCTCGGACTCGTCGCGCACGAGTTTCTCGAGCTGTTCGCGCAGGATATGGGTGTTCCATTGCTTCTTCGTGGGATCGAGGACATAGTAGTGCGCCCGAGGATGACGATCGGTCGCCAAACGGAAGGGGCATGCCCCGCGATCCCAGTCGTACCACCACTCGTCACGACTCTTTCCATACACGAGCATGCGGTAGATGTAAAAGTAGTAACTGAAACGGCTTAACGCGCCAAAACGCGTACCCAGCACTCGGCTGCCGTCCGGCCCTTCGAGCACGAACTCGCTCTTGGGCGTGTTGATGCCGCGATAGAAGATAATGGTGTCGATATCGAAGCCCTGGTAGATCTGGGGCATCTGCGAGGTCTGCCCATAGCTGAATGGCGTGTACCCGATCTTCGATACGGCGCCGAGGGCTTGCGCGGCTTTGTGTCCCACCACGAGATTGCGCACCAGGGATTCGCCGTTGACAATGTACTCCTCAGGCAACGAATACCAGGGCCCCACAATGAGCCGGCCAGATTTCACGTGTTTTTCGACGGTCTCCCGCTTTTCCGGGCGCAACTCGAGGTAGTCTTCAACGGCCACCATTTGAGAGTCAAAGGTGAACGAATGGAAATCGGGGTCCCGGTCCAAAAGATCGAGGAGCTCATCCATGAAATCGAGGAGCAGCAGGCGTGTCTCCTCGAAAGGGTACACCCACTCACGATCCCAGTGTGAATTGCTAATTACGTGAATGATCTTCTGTTCTTCTGACGCCATGTCGCCTTTCCTCTTATTCATGGTTGGTTGGCCTAGGCGGTTGAATAGCCGCACTTCTCACCCTTGTTCAAATAATCGCGACCCACAAAGCGCGCCGGCCGCATCGAAACCTTATGTCTCTCGGAAACGCCTGCGTGCTGTGACTTTCCTAGTACGGGCGATCTGCCGCACTCTCACCGAATGTCGATTTGCTATAGCGGTGGGAAAAACTTCCGCTGGTCTCTTCAGAACTGGCGAAGACTTGGTCAAGCAGCACGAAGGAACGCAATACTAGCACAAACACCTCCCCATACCCAATGCGGCGCCGGCGCCACCTTAAATGGCTTGACAGGTACGGTCTTATCCGCCGCATCCACAGGGGTTCACGGCTGCTAAAGCGCTTTGACGAGAGCGGCGCAGAAGGGTGAATTCGGGAGCATGCTAGCGTATGATAGCGGACCATGACGTCCCTAAACGAGTTAACCAAAAAGTTTGAAGGCTGTCGCGTGCTTATCACCGGGGGCGCAGGGTTCATTGGTTCGCACCTTGGCCGCCATTTGCTTGCGGCCGGAGCCGAAGTCCGGATATTGGATAACCTCTCGACCGGCCTGCGCACGAACCTGCCCGAGGGCGCCGAATTCCACATGGGATCGGTAACCAGTCCCGAGCAGGCGCTGGAATCAGCCGAAGGGTGCGCCTATGTCTTCCACGAAGCGGCGATGGTGTCCGTGCCGGAAAGTATAGAGCAGCCCGACACCTGCCTGGCGGTCAATGTGGCGGGTACGCATAATGTTCTCGAAGCTGCGCGCCGCGCTGGCGCTCGCCGCATCGTCTTCGCCGCCTCGGCGGCCGCCTATGGCGCTGCTCCGACCTTGCCCAGCCGCGAGGAACATCCGCCGGATAGCTACTCACCATACGCTTTCAGCAAGGTAGCGGGCGAACAGATGCTGACCGCATACGCCCGTTGTTATGGGGTGTCGGCGGTGTCTTTACGATACTTCAATATCTTCGGTCCCCGCCAAAACCCCGACTCGCCCTACGCCGCAGTCATATCGGCCTTTCTCAAAGCCATCGACGCCGGACGCAGCCCGGTTGTGCACGGCGATGGCTTACAGACCCGCGACTTCACCCATGTGGACAATGTCGTCTACGCCAACCTGCTCGCCGCAACGAGCGCGCAACCAGTGGCCGGCGAGATCTTCAACATTGGCACAGGCGCACGCATCAGCCTGCTTGACGTGTTGGACGTGATGCGTCGCGCGCTTGACACACCCATCAGACCGCAATTCGCCGAGGCGCGCCCGGGTGACATCCGCCATTCTCAAGCCGACATTACCCGCGCACGCGACGTGCTGGGTTACGCGCCGATTGTCGGTTTTGAAGAAGGCATGACGCGTATGTTGCAAGAAAGGCGGACTGCAAGCGAATAGGCACACTGAAGGAGCGCATTATGGCTGGTATATCTCGGCGACAGACCACATTGGCCTGTCTGCTAGGCGCGTGCGTCATAGGCTTACTCGTTCTTCAGCTCGACGCCCGCGCTGGTTCCCTACCGGGAACAGCCGCCTACGAGGGAGACCCGTCGCAGGAAACGCTCGCGGCGAAAACGCTCGACGGGTGGCGGGATTACTTCCTCGCGGAAACCAGCCGCACCCCGGAAAGGCGCACGGAACAATGGGAGACGGATAGGCCAACCCCGTCGATCCTGCGTGACCGCCTGGCGCGGCGCCTCGGCGTCACCGGCGATCGGGTCCCCATCGATGGCCTGTCTTACACGAAGACGACGGCCACCCCTGCGCTGATTGACCAAACAGCCACATTCACGATTCAGCGGGTGCGCTGGCCCACATTCAATGGTGTTGAAGCGGAAGGACTGTTGCTCGAGCCAGAGAACCCCCGTGCTCAGATCGTGCTGGCGCCCGACGCGGATCAAGCGCCGGAGCTGGCCGCCGGTCTCGTGGACCCCAAAGACGGAATGGAGCGGACTGCCGTGGCGCGCCGGCTCGCCGCCGCCGGATGCCGGGTCGTTGTTCCCGCGCTTGTCAATCGCGACGATACTTGGTCGGGCAGCGAAGAGTTGGATCGCTGGACCAACCAGCCCCACCGTGAATGGATCTACCGACAGGCGTTCCAGGCGGGCCGTCATATCATTGGCTACGAAACAGAAATGATCCTGGCCGTCGTGGATTGGTTCGCAGGCAAGGACAACGCGCCGATAGGCGTTTTCGGCTACGGCGAAGGCGGCCTGCTTGCGCTACACGCCTCGGCTTTGGACGAACGGATTGAAGCAACGCTCGTGAGCGGATACTTCGGTCCACGCGAAGGCCTCTGGGAGGAACCGATCTACCGCAATGTTTGGGCGCTTCTCGAAGATTTCGGCGGGGCCGAGTTGGCGGCGCTCATCGCGCCTCGGGCGCTCGTCATCGAGTATAGTGAAGCGCCCGCCGTCTCGGGACCGCCCGAGCCGCGGCCGGGACGCGCCGGCGCCGCGCCAGGCCATATCGAAACGCCTAGCTTCGAGGCGATCAACGC
>PUMX01000322.1 GCA_003552485.1 Candidatus Hydrogenedentota bacterium | reverse complement strand
TCGCCTTGTTTAAGAAGTTCCACCACGCGGTCGAGTTCGTCCATCGTGTTATAAAAATGGGGCGAGAAGCGCAGATAGGGCGTTCCGCCGGCGGTTTGCCGTAGGGAGAGACGGACGCCGTGTTCCTTAAGCTTGTCGAAGACGGCATGGGGGTCGTGTTGGGGATGCGCGATGGTGATGATGCCCGAGCGCGCTGAGGGTTCCTGACCGGCGTTCTCCAGGCAATGACACCAACCCAAGGGCCGCACGGCCTCGAGAAACGTCTCGCGCCATGAGAAAATACGTTCGGTCACAGCCTCGATGCCCACGTTGAGCAGCAACTCCAGGGCTCCAGCCATGCCCACAATGCCGGGCAGGTTCAAGGCGCCCGATTCGTAGCGCCGCGCGCCTGGATGGAACCGAATCTGCTCCTGGGCTATGAAGTTGGGCGACACCACGTTCCATGAACCCAATACGGTGGGGCGGAGCAGATCCTGGCGGCTTTCTTTGACGTAGAAGATGCCCGCGCCGCAGGGGCCGAGCATCCACTTGTGGGAATCGGCGCTGAGAAAATCCACGTGTTCCACGGATACCGGAAACGCGCCCGCGGTTTGGATGCCGTCCACCGAGAACAGAATGCCGCGTTCGCCTAAGCGCTGGCCGATGCCGTCAATGTCGATGCGATAACCGCTTAGGAAGTTGCAGCTCGCCAAGGCCACCAGGCGAGTGCGGTCCGACAAGGCTTGTTCGATTACCTCCCACGTGATCACCCCCTGTTCCGGCGGCTGCAGCGCCACCGGCTTGACGCCCTGACTCTCCAGATTTTGCCAAGGATAGACATTGGCGGGATAGTCGCGAGGGTAATACACGACCTCATCGCCCTTTTCCCATGGCAACCCGAGGGCCACGAGGTTAAGTCCCAGGGAGGTTGGGCCGATAAGAGCGATCTCACGCGTTTCCGCGCCCAGCAGCTGTGCTGCAAGTCCACGGGCGCCCCGAACCATCTCCGCGTGGCGTTCGTTTTCCTGGGCGTCGGCGGAACTCTCCGCTAGGTATTCCTTGATGGCGTGCGTTGCGGCGCGGGGCAAAGCCGTCACCCCGGCGTGGGCCAGGAAGATGCGTTCAGCCGCAACGGGGAAGTGGTATTGACGGGCGGATTCATCGCGTAACACTTCATTGATATCCATAGGACAAGAAGTCTACCTTACGCGGGGGCGGTGAATCTACCTCGCACCGAAAACCGATCGCCGGATTAAGGCCGTGGCCGTGTGTTTACATCCCCCGCTCCGTCGGGCGGAAACCCTGGAGGTGAGACTTGGCCCTGCGAAACTAAACTCACTGTTGAAAGCGGCCGATTAATGATAACGGAACATCTATAGTGTGCTCAGGGGAGGAAAGACACGATGGCGAAGAAGCGGATTACCCTCACTCAAGCCGAGGCTGGGCAAATCATTGCCCAGGATCTTACGAATAGCTCTGGTGGAGTGCTGTGTTCGAAAGGGACCATCCTCACCGAGCGGCTTATTGAGCGCCTGCGCAAAGCCCACATCCCCGGGGTCTGTGTCGAACGGCCGTTGAGCCGGCAAGACACGGAGGCGCGGAAGGCGCGTCTGGCGCAATTGCAAACACGCTTCGAAGGTGTTGAAGATGCCATTATGCTCGAATTGAAAGCTATCATGGAGCGCCGTTTGGAGGCAGAAGAGGAGGTAGAGTGAACCGAACGATCCATATACAGACTACGGAAACCGCTTCAGCGGATGTGGACAAGCTGGAAAAGCGGGTGCGGGGGCTTGTCAAACTGCCGACGCTTCCAAGCGTGATGCGCCGCGTCAGCTCGCTGACGGAGAACGCGGATTCGAGCGCCGCCGAGGTGGCGGACATTATCGCGGCGGACCAAGTGCTTTGTGCAAAACTATTGCGGTTTGTCAATTCGCCTGTGTACGGATTCCCTGGGCGTATCAGTTCCATCAAGCATGCGGTGGTCTTGTTAGGCTTCAATGTGGTGAAAGGGCTGGTTCTAGGCACCACCATTTTCGAAACCCTTGGCTCTCGCGGGCGCGAACTCTGGAATCACAGCTTGGGATGCGCCATCCTCTCGCGTCATATCGGCCGGGCGATTGGCTTGCCCGATGTCGAGGAAGTTATGACAGCGGGGTTACTTCACGACATCGGCAAAGTGATCCTGATTCACATGGCTGCTAGCCAGTGGGAGGAGACCGCCGAGAAGGCGCACAACGAGGACCTCCACATCGCCACGGCGGAGCGCGCCGCTTTTGGGGCTGACCATGCCCGGGTGGCCAATTGGATAGCGACGAAATGGCGGTTTCCAAACCGCTTGATAGAACCCCTCACCTACCATCACCAGCCTTGGCTTGCGAAAGAATTTACGTCGGTGACGGCAGTGGTGCATCTGGCGGATATTCTCGCGCGGGGCATGGGGTATGGGTATACCGGCGATCAGGTAATGCCCACTCTCCATCACGAGTCCTTCGAGACGCTCGGGGTGTCCTTTGAGCAAATCGAAGCGATTTTGGCCGACGCGGAAGGGGAATATGAGGCGGGCGTGGATATCTTTTCGATGGAGCCCGCCTGAGACCCGCATATGGCGTGAACATGAGAAGCCGGTTAAGGCGCCACTGGTTTATGTGAGTGTAGTTAGCTTCGAGCAGAAACTCTTGCAGCCGGTCAGGGTGGATCTGTATTGAGCACGTCCACATCGTGCTCCAGCAAGATCTCGCACAGCTCCGGGTTCTCCGGCGTTGCCCGGAAACGGAGCATCCGGCCGGATTGGTGAACCTGTTCGACGATGTCCGCCAGTTTTTCGCGTTGCCCAGCGGGTATGGCGCCTTGACCGTCCACCCCAGCGTATAGCGTCTCCTCCTACCGCATCATCTTCACGGGACGGTCGCCGCTGACGACCACTCGGATCGGACTGAGCCCAAGCGTATCGCCGCGCACTCCGGTTAGCATTTCTTCGTACTTCGCCAGTAGAGCGCCCACCTTAGAGTGATTGATAGGGCTCCTTGTTGTTACCGGCGGTCAACAAGTTTAGGCTGGGCGCTCTACCAGGCTTGATCCCCATCAGACGAGACCGGTACATTAGACCTCGGGCGTACCGTGGCGTAGCGCTGTCTCGCTACGGCGCGCCGGGTTTTCTTGCGGGAAATTTGGTGCGTCCCCAACGGAAGGGAGTTCACAACTATTATGAAAGAGAAAAAAACGTTAAGCCGCAGGCAATTCCTGCAGCGGACGGGACTGGCGGCGGGCGCAGCCCTCGCCGCTCCCATGATTTGGCGGAAGCCCGCCCACGCCGCCACTGATCGCATCACCATGGGATTCATCGGCGTCGGCAACATGGGCTCGGGGCTGTTGCGTTCCTTTGTGAATAATGATGGCGTGCAGGTCCTTGCCATCAGCGATGTGCGCGAGGCGCACGCCAACGAGGGTAAAGAAAGGGTGGAGGAAGTCTACGCGGACCAGATGGAGCAAGGGACCTATGAGGGATGCGATCTGCATCACGACTTCCGCGAGCTTCTGGCGCGCGAGGATATCGACGCCGTGGTCATCGCCACCCCGGATCACTGGCATGGAACCATGGCGGTGTTGGCCTGTCAGGCGGGCAAGGACGTCTACTGCGAAAAACCGCTCAGTCTCGACATCGCCGACGCCCAAGCCATGGTGAAGGCCGCCAGGCGCTATCAGACGGTGTTTCAGACGGGCAGCCAGCAACGCTCCGATCACAACTTCCGCATCGGCTGCGAGCTGGTCCGCAACGGATATATTGGCGAGCTTCAGGAAGTGTATGCTTCCGTTGGCGAAACCTCCCATCCCGCCTATCTGCCCGAGGAATCCCTGCCCGATGGCGTGGACTGGGAGCGCTGGTTGGGGCCGAGCCCGTGGTATCCGTTCAACAGCGAACGCATGAGCGGCGACTACAGTGGCGGCTGGCGATTCATCCGGGACACGTCCGGCGGCATGGTTACCGACTGGGGCGCGCATCACTTCGACATCGCGCAGTGGGGCCTTGGCATGGACGGCTCCAACCCCGTCGAAATCATTCCCCCCGGGGTGGACGGCGCGGAATACTTGACCTTCATCTATGACAACGGAGTTCCCCTGTATCGGGGCGGAAACCGTGGCGTGCGCTTCGTGGGAACCGAGGGAGAAATCGTCGCCGACCGTGGGTTCCTGGAGACGGATCCCCCCGAACTGGCGGACATTGAATTGAAGCCGGACGACATTCACCTCTACGAAAGCAATAACCACCACCAGAACTGGCTGGATTGCATCCGGAGCCGGCGGCGCCCCGTGGCCGATGTCGAGATAGGGGCCAGCTCCGTGACGACCTGTCACCTCGGCAACATCGCGCTGTGGACCGATCGCGCCATTCAGTGGGATCCCGAGCGGCAGGAAATCATCGATGATCCCGTGGCGAGCCGTTGGCTGGCGCGTCCCAAGCGGGATCCCTATTGCTGGATATAGAACGCCGCCATGAAGCGGGCATACTAAATAGATAACGGGACCGGGAGGTCCCGGGAAAGGATAGATACCATGACGAAATTGGGTGGAGTAACCTCAATCTGGCCCGTTGTGGCGGCGCTAGGGTTTGCCTTAGCCGTTGGCGCGGCCGCTGCGGCGGAGGAAAACGGTGAAATGAGCTTGGACGAGGCGTTCGAAGCTCTTCCCACGTGGGAGACAGGGGATGAGCCCGAGCCCATGGAGCGGCTTGATGAGCTTATCCTTGAATCCGCCGATGATTCCCAAGCGCGCGCCGAACTCGAAGCCGAGTTCATTCAAGTGCTTGAAGACGAGGAAGCCACGTGGGAAGCCAAAGAGGCGGCCTGCCGTCATCTCTGGCTTGTTGGTACGGAAAACGCCGTCCCCGCCCTTGCCGCCTTGTTGGACGATACCACGGTGGGTCATCGCGCGCGCGGCGCCCTGGAGAACATCGGAGGCGGCGCGGCGGAAGAAGCGTTGGTGGAGGCCTTGGAAGACGTCCAGGGCGATCAGCTCATCGGATTGCTGCACACCCTAGGCCGTCTCCGCGTGGCCGAAGCCGTGGAGCCTGCGGCGGACCATGCGGTCAGCGCCGAATCCGATGAAGCGCGCACCGCCGCGATCAACGCGTTGAACCGCATCGACACCGAGGCCGCTCGCGACCATATCCGGGAGCTTTACGAGAAGGCCGAGGAGGTCCCGCGAGCGACGGCGGCCGACGCCTATCTGGCGCTTGCCGGCCGCCTTCATGGTGAGGGTAACGCAGATCGCGCCTCCCGCATGTACTGGAGCGCGTATAATCCCGAGGAATGCCCTTCTGTCCGGGCCGCCGCCCTGCGGGGATACGCCGATACGGTGGGCGCGGGCGCCGTGGATGAACTGCTCAGCAACTTATGGCGCGGCGAGGGACGTCTTTATGCCGCCGCCCGCATGAGTCTGTTGGAAGTGGGCGATGAGTCCTTCACGCAAGCCCTGGTGGAGCGGCTCGCGGATCTCGAGCCCGGGCAGAGGGAAATCCTTATCGAGATCCTGGGCAGCCGTGCCGATGCCGTGGCGGGTGAAGCCATCTTCGCGCATAGCGACACCGAACACGAAGGCGTCCGAAGCGCGGCGTTGGCTGCACTGGCGAAAGCAGGCCGCGCGGCGGACGCGCCCGCGCTGGTGGAACGGGCCGCGGCGGCCGAAGGCGAAGAGGCGGACCTCCTGCGCGACGCGCTGTTGGAAATGCCGGACCCCGAAACCAATGCGGCGCTGATGGAGGCCTATGCGGACGCGCCAAGCGAGCAACAGGCGCTTATCATCGCTACGCTCGCCGGACGGCAAGCCGAAGAAGCGCTTGGACCCGCCCTTGAATGGGTCGAAGACGAGGATCCCTGCGTGCGGGAGGCCGCCGCGGAGTTGCTGGGTACGCTCGGGGATGATGCGGCCTTGGACGCCTTGTCCACCGCCGCCCAAGACGAAGAAGCCGAAGTGCGCGCCGCCGCTATTGCCGCCCTAAGCCAATGGCCTTCGCCTGCGCCGCTGGAAACCTTCAGGGATCTGATCCCAGCGTTGGAAGAAGACGCGGAACGTGAAGCGGCGTTGGAAGGCGCGGTG
>PUMX01000027.1 GCA_003552485.1 Candidatus Hydrogenedentota bacterium | reverse complement strand
GGCCCGATTGCCAGAGCGAAAAGCCCAAGGAGCCCGGGCAATTATTTCCCGAGCAGTATGGTTCTACGCCAAAGGCCCACCGGCAATGAACCCAACAGCTGAGCCGGTTATGGCGAGGCGCACAATCACGGTGTTATGCTGTCAGCATGGATGTGCGGCGGGAGGCCGTTGTTTCTCTTGGACGACAATAACGCAAGAGGGGCCATGTGCGCCGTTCGGGTTGTTCGACAAACAGCACGGGGGGCGCGCCGTCTCTCGATGGAAGCGGCAAGGAGACCAAGCTTATGAACAGTACTCCACAGCGCGGCAGCGCTCTGTCACGGCGGGAATTCGGAAAGCTCGGCATAGCTGCGGGTCTAACGGCGGCGCTTGCGCCAGCGCGCGCCGCAGGCGCCAACAACGCAACCGCTGACGGCGCTTCAGTCGTTGAACGCACGGTTCCAAAGATGGCCTTCGACCCGTCGGCCGATTTTGAGGTTTGGCAGCGCCAGCTCCGCGATCGACTGACCGATATCCTCGTTCTGCCCGAAGATCCTCAGGCCTATCCGCTAGACACTCAGATCGAGTTGGAGGAAGAGACCGAGCAGTATACGCTCAACCGAATCTCGTTCGGTTCCGAGCCCGGCGAGCGGGTTCCAGGTTATCTGCTGCTCCCGAAGGACCATCAGCCGCCGCATCCCGTGATGATCTGCCTGCAAGGCCACTCGCCGGGTATGCACATCTCGATAGGCCGCGCCAAAACTGAGCGCGATCAGCGTTCCATTGACGGCGGCCGGGATCTTGCGTTACAGGCTGTCACGGAAGGATGGGCGGCGCTGGCGATTGAGCAGCGCGGCTTTGGAGAGCGCGCCGAGGAAGGCCTGGAGTGCCGCGACGCCTCGTTGCGCACGCTGCACTGTGGACGTCCGATGACCGGCGGGCGCGTGCTCGACGTGATGCGCGCAATCGACTTTATCGAGGCTCAGCCGGAGCTGGACGCGGCGCGCGTCGGATGCATGGGCAATTCAGCAGGCGGAACTGTAAGCTTCTATGCCGCATGCGCTGAGCCGCGTCTCCGCTTAGCGGTGGTGTCTTGTTCGTTCTGCCCGTTCGCCGATTCGTGGCTTGCCGACCCGCCCCGCTGTCCTTGCGGATATCTGCCGGGCATATACGCCGTAGCGGATATGCCAGATTTGGCCGGGCTCATCGCTCCGCGGGATCTGATTATCGTCGCTGGCGCGGAGGATCATTTAGCCCCCGAGCAAAGCGTGCGCAATGGCGCTGAAACGGCCGCCGCCGCCTTCGAAGCCGCTGGCGCGCCGGAACGCTTTCAGCTTCTCGTTGGCGACGGCGGTCACCAGTTCTATCCTGAACTCGCTTGGCCAGCAATCCAGTCCGTTATGGAAGCATGGACCGGATAACACAGCCACGGCGATCGATCAATTACCCTCCTTCACCCAGTCCACGGTGAAATGCGCGTGCTTGATCGTGCGCGCCTCTTCGCGAGGCCGATCGTTATGATGGTGGCTATACGTGACGTGGATGCCGCCATCCGCCGCCTGGATCACTGCTGGATAATGACTGCGCGTGGCTTCGCCACCCCGCTCGTCGCGTTCGAGATGGCGCTTCCACGGCCAGGTTTCCCCTTCGTCCTCCGAAATCGCCACGGCCAGACTGTACCGGCCTTGCTCGAGGTCATTATAGACAAGCAGCCAGTCGCCGTTGTCGAGCGTCACGATGTCCGCCCCCGTTCCAGAGTTCGGCAACTCGCTGTAGCGCACCGGGCTCCATGTTTCGCCGCCGTCCGTGGATTCACTCATGTGCAATCGCTTCGGCGGCGGACCGTTGTCGCGCATATAGGCGACCAGCGCGCCATCTTCCTTCTGGGCGATAGCCGGCTGTATATTGCCGAAACCCACAAGAGGTTCGCTGGTGAACCAGTTCTCGCCCCAATCGTCCGTAATCGCCATGATCGAAAAGCTGAAGCCATCCGAGTAAAGCGGCACAATCATGCGCTCGTCATTAACAATCACTGGTTTGTTCATGGTTTGCCAGCCTAGCCGGCGGCTTAACGGGTACCCCAAGTCCGCGCTCTCGTAGCTGCCGTCTTCGGCATAGATGCGGCCGCTGCGAATCATGTCTTCGCCTCGGGCGCGCTCCATCGTCCGGGTTCTCCATTCCGATTCCATCGCTTTGCGTTCCTCATCCGACACGCCGGGAATGGACGGGTGATAGTCCACATAATCCGCGATCTTCTCCTCAACAATCTGAACGAATGAGTCATCCGGCTGAATGCCCCGCTCGGTCGAGTCACCCGGTTTCAACACCAGGCTTTCCTGCCAATCCCACTCCGGCGGGCCGTCGGTTTGCTCGTAGTTCGTGCTGGTGCGGTAACGTAACAGCGAAGTCTCCCATTGATTGGCCAACACCGCGTACCACATCAACCAGAGCCGGCCCTCTCCGTCAAAAAACAACACCGGGTTGATATCCGGGAAACCCCGGGTCTCCGCCATTAAAAACGGTTCGCTCCATGCGTCATCGCCCGGATTCTTACGCGCGCCACGAATGATGACATCGTCAGCCCAACGTTCGCCCGTACCCTCGAACCAACAGGCCAACAGCGCGCCATTGGGCAGCTCCACAATCGATGAACCGTGGACGTGCAGTTCCTGCGCGGGGAAGATGTCCCAGGTTTCGTGCATCGCCGTCGCGCCGCCCGTCAATAGGCCGCCGCTTCCCGCCAACGCCAACACCAGCCCGCACACATGTATCATACGCATTGATTCTTTTCTCCCAATTAGAGTTTCGGTGAATGTGTATTGCGCCTCGCCATTATGCACCGGCGGCGGCGCCTCGCGCCATACGCGCAGTAAAACGGTAACCGGCTCCGATTATGTCGTACTATCTACTTGACATTACAGGGCCCCGGAATACAATCTGTTGCAGTCAGAATGAGACGCAGGGACGGAGAACCTCATGAACATCTTCTCACGCAATTGGCGGCGCTTCAAGCACGGCATGAAATTCGCGAAGCTCGGAAAGGGCTGTAGCCTGACGGGAGCCTCGATGGACATCGCCGGCCACGTCGAGTTGGGCGATCACTGTAAGATCCGCGACAACGTCGTGATCCGGGCCAACACGGGCGGCAAGATAATCATCGGCACCTACTCCGGCATCAGCTACGGCTGCATCATTGAGGCGCGCACCATCATCAAGATAGGCCGGTTTACCGGACTGGCTGAATACACGGTCGTGCGCGACACGAACCACTCGGTCATGGGCACCGCGGACCACTGGCGGCTTACGCCGCATATCTCGAAACCCATCGTGATCGGCGACGCCTGCATGATCACCAGCGGCTGCTACATCACGCCCGGGGTAGCCATTGGCGACGGCGCAGTGCTGGCGCAACACAGCGTTGTGACAAAAGATGTCGGGCCGTTTGAGGTATGGGCGGGCAATCCCGCACGCAAAGTGGCGCACCGCGTCAAGGACGTGCCAGAGGCCGTGCACAAGCGGTATCAAGAACTGCTGGGGCAATACGGACTGCGAACGGATCGCCGCGGCTACAAAGAAATCCTTGAGAGCATCAAGGAGACGGCTTTTTCCGGCGTCAATCATGCCGCTGAAGAGCGCGATCGCCTGATGCGCGAGCTGAAAGCGGAAGGCCACGTACTCGCCGAGGGCGATTCAGACGACGAGGAGGTTCAGCCTGAGCCGCACGAAACGGAGCGGTGATGGAAGACGATCCCGCCAGCAATTTAGGCAGTTCACTGGGGAAAGCCGCCTGACTACGCACTAAGTCCGCTCAAATCGACTTCCAATACGGTGTCGTCTTTCATCATCGCGTCCCACGTCAGTGTCTCTCCACGTAGCGCGGCGTCCCGGCCAAGGATGACCGCAAAATTGCTGTTCACGCTCGGCTCCAGGGTCGGATTGCTATAGTCGCCTTCGGTGACGGTCTTGTGGAACGCGGCGATGTTGCGCTCGGCGCCCTCACGGTAAAGATCCCCCACGTCCCCGCCGTCATAACGCGCATCGCCGTCCGCACGAATGCGAGTTTCGCCGGTGTAGTTGGCTTCGAGGTAAGCATCGCGGCCATACGCGTGCACGCCGCATGTGAAACCATGCGCGTTGCGGATATGCTCGCCGCGGTGGTTCAAGATGAGCTCATGGGGAAACGCGTAGGTCAGTGAATAGACGTCGTTGCTGTCGCCATGGGGATCGCGGCGCATGCGCCGGGCTTCTCCCGACGCGCGCTCGGGCAACTCGTCAATCACCCACAACGCCGCGTCGATGGCGTGGATGCCCGCGTTCACGAAGTACCCCCCGCCAAGGTTCGTATCGTTAACCCACACTAAGTTGCGTAAACGGCCCGCGATGGTGTCTTCAAGGGGCGGATCGCTGAAGCCTTCATCGGTGTAGTAGGAACTCACCAGCCCCAAACGTTCGAGCGCGCCATCGTGCACCCGCCGCACGGCCCCGATGATGTAGGGATGCGTGCGCATCTGAAAATCTACGAGGAACACTTGGCCATTAGCGCCCGCTTTCTGCCCAGCATCGCGCACACGCTTCGTGCCGGGAACGTCCACCGCGATCGGCTTCGCCATGAACACGTGACAGCCCGCCTCGACCGCCGCTTCCACGTGATCCGGAAAGCAATACGGCGGCGTTTCGAGCGCCACGGCGTCTACACCGCTCTCGATCAGGCGCTCGTAACCCTTCAGCCCCGAAAAGCAACGCGATTCAGGCACATCGAACTGCGCCGCCGTGCGCGCCATCTCCTCGGCGAAATAATCGGCCAGCGCGGTAATCTGATAACCGCCGTGCTCCATAAAGCCTTCGGCGATCCATTTACCGCGCCCGCCACAACCAACAATGCCCAGCTCGATGCGGCTGTTCGCCCGCGCGCCCCTGACCGCCGCCGCGTTGACAACGTTGAATGCCGTCGCAGCCGCGGCGGTGGACTTGAGAAAGCGGCGGCGGGTCATGCGCTGCCTTGAATCGTGCTCGTCCCTTCTCATTGCGTCGCTCCCATCCTGCGTTGACTCACTTATGTCTACGGTTCCATGAGTTTGGCGACATGCTTCCTGAGCTACCCCAAAAGGACACAGGAAGCACACGCTCTCCCAAGCGGCTTCACTAACCTGCCTTGCCGCTCCAAAGCGTGGCCTATCACGAAACGCTGCCGCATTGTGGTTCTTGGTTGAAACGCTTCACATTTACCGGCGCGGCTGCGCTATTCCTCGATAGGCCGGATCCAGATGTTGCGAAACCAGACTTCGTCACCGTGGTGTTGCAGGGCGATATGGCCTTCAGGCTCGCGGCCGAAGCGTGGACGCTGGGCAAACCGGCTGTCGGCGATGCGTTCGAGCATTTCTTCGTCGGCAAGGTCGTAGTCCAGGACCAGTGGCCCATTAAGCCACACCCGGCCGCGCCGATCCTCGACACGGATGCGCATGGAGTTGTATTCACCTTCGGGGTTCACGCGTTTGTTTTCGTTCGGCGCGTCGAGCGCGAAGAGAGCGCCGGTCGCGCGCATGGGCGCGGGCACGCTGTGCTCGGCCTCGAGCCAGGGATCGTTGTCATTGAGAATCTGGATCTCGGGGCCGATGTGCGTCACCGAGTCGGCGTCCTCACTAACGTGATAGAAGACGCCGCTGTTGCCGCGGTCGCCTTCCGGCGTCATGTACTCGAGGTACAGCTCGAAATCGCCGTACATGGCCCGTGTGATGATGTCCACGCGATCGCCGTCGGGAACGGTTCGCAGTTGGCCCTCGACAATTTCCCAGCCGCCGTGTGGGAATTCCGCCTCGTTGAAACCGCGCCATTGGGCCACATCAGAGCCGTCAAAGAGAGGTTCCCAGTTCTCTTCCTCGCCGCCGGCGATAAGTGAAAGCGGCGCCGCAAGCAATGCAACGGCAAACAACGTCGTGATTCTCATAGGGCTTGATCTCCTGTGATTTGGCTTGAACGCGGGGCTTCGCGCGGGCCCCGCTTCGTTTCATGAGAGCATAACACAGGCGGCGACGCGGCTAAACGACGCGATCTAACAGTTGGCGCGTTGTGGGGAACGGAGTATACTGAAGCCGCTGCTATACGGGCGGCGCCCGC
>PUMX01000116.1 GCA_003552485.1 Candidatus Hydrogenedentota bacterium | reverse complement strand
TAGTGGGATGTGAACATATGCCTTGGCAGCAAGATAGCGGCGTAGGCGGCGTAGATTCCTACGAGGATAACGATTACGCGCCGGTCCCAGAGCCGGGGTTGGGGATGTCGCCCGATACCCGGTTTCAAGACATTCCGCTGCCTGAGGGCGTGCGTGAAGTTCCGGAGCAGACCTACGTCTATGAGACGCGAAACCTGCGGATGGGGCGTATGGTGTATAACACCCGGCACTCTATCCCCGAGCTCAGCAACTTCTTTCTCAAGCACGCGCCCGCCGCCGGCTGGGAAGTGGTCAGTGTAAGAGAGGGTGACAGCGTAACGTTGAACTTTAAGAAAGAAGGCAAGGAGTTGACGGTCGATCTGCACGAACGCGGATTGTTAATGGGCCGGCGGGTCATCATCAACTATACGCCGGCGACCGCGTAATGAAATACGCCTGGTTTCCGGCGTGGCTGACGGTGCTCGTCGCGGTGCTCGGCTGCGAGACCCCCATGCGGATCGAGGCGCCGCCTTTGGCCGGTCTTCGCGCCACGCAAGAAGACCAAATCAATGCCGTGCTTAATGATGTTCAGCGGGGCCTCGAGAATCGGCAGCTCTACCGGGTGTTGGCGCATGTGTCGCCGAATTACCGGGATGGCAATGGCCATACCTATGACGACCTTCCGCCGCGGTTCAATGCGCTCTTCGAGCGTTACCGCAGTATACAAATACGCCGGACACGCCCACGCATTTTCGTGCTGGGCGATTACGCCCACGCTGTCGAAACCTTCGGCACCAACGCCGAACCACGCGATACCATGGAGCATTCGCCGCTCAACATCGAGGGCAGCGTGGTTGTCTACTTTGAACGCGTTGGCAATCGATGGATGATTACATCGTGGGAGAATCCGTGAACATCCTAGCGATGTTCCGTCCCCAAGTGTTTGAACCCAAAACCGAATGGAGCTAGGTAACGCACATGCCGTCGCAAAAACGACGCAAGAAACGCGATCAAGACATGGTGTTCTCCCCCACGCAGACGGCGGGCGAGAAGCCCTCTGGCGAACTGCAGGAATGGTGGGAGCATATTAGACAGAACCCGATGCTCTACGTCGGCGCCGTGGTCTTTGTTCTGATTGCGGTCCTGGCCGGAGTCTTTTACCGGCTCAACGCCGAGGCGAGACAGGTGTCGGCGTCAACCGCATATGCTCGAGCCATCGAGATCGAGGATCCCAGTCAGCGCGCTGCTGAGTTGCAGCAAGTGGTTGAAGAGGCTCCCGCCGGTTTGCGCGGGGAAATCCTGTACATGGCCGGAGAAGCGGCGCTCGAGGCCGGTGATACGGAACAGGCGGTGACGTTTTTCGAGCAAGTGCGCGCCGATCATACGGAATCGGAGTTCGCCGCTTTCAGTGTTGAAGCGCTCGGCGCTCTCGCCGAAGACGACGGCGACTACCAGCAAGCTCTGGAGCTCTACCGCGAGGTGCGCGAGAATTGGCCCGAGACCCTCGCTGGACGCCGCCAGGCCGTCAATATTGGGCGTATACACGAACAGCTGGATAATGTGGAACGAGCCCGCGATGCGTATGAAGAGCAAACCATTGTATTCGCGGGTTCAAGCGCGGCGCGCCGGGCGGAGGAAGCCTTACAGCGCTTGCAGCAGCGTCATCCCGACCTTTTTGAGGAGCCCATCGTGCCCGATGATGCGTTGGATCCCACGGTGGGTCAGCCGCCCATGCCGATGGGCGAGCCGGCGCCTGCGCCAGATGCCCCAGCGCCGGACATGATGCCCATGCAGCCGGATGCCGAACCCGACGTGATACCGATGCAACCGGAAGCCGACCCGGACGCCATGCCCATCGATCCGGAAATCGAGATTGATCCGGAAGCGCCGCCCGCCGAGGACGACGTCCCCGAATTGCCTGAGGTCCCCGAGATCGAATTCGAGGGTATGGACGCTGTCCCGGAGCCCGAAGATGGCGCGGAGGATTTGGCGCCCGAGCTTGAGGACGGCGACGAGCAGACGGAAGCGCCGTAGACAGCAACGGGCTGTCTGTAGAGGCTTTGTGTGTGTTTCTCAAGAGCGTGGTGGGAAAGCAGCGGCAGGTTGCCTCGGCGCATATCCGCGGCGACGCGTGGGTAACTCACGAGAGTATATCGCTTCGCGCGGGGCGAAACTTGGGACGCCCCGCGCTGGTCAGAATGGTTACCGTGTTTGATCCAGCCGATTCAATACCGCACCGTAAAGACGGGGAGCGCGTCCCCTGTAACGCATAAGTAAGGCCCGTGGTTGGCGCGTAAGTGGGAGGATTTCGATGCGGCGCCTATTCATTGCGCTTATTGTTGTGCCCGGCATTGCCGGATTCGCCTGTGTTCCATCCAGCTACGCCGAGGCGGCGCCCAGCGGCGTCGCGCAGCGCGCCGAAAGCGAACTGCCGCCGCCGCCTCTGGTTCCCAGAGAGAACAACCAATCGCATCAATCCGCGAACAGCACAGCTATCGATAGCGGCGCCGCAGCGCCGGATACTGTCGAGGGCGGCTCCGAAACCGCGCATCCGGAAGAGGCGCCGCAACGCCTCGATCCGGACACCGCGCCGCCTGAAGTATACGAAGACGAAATCCAGCGCCGCCTTCACCAGGATCGTATCGAACTAGACCTGTTCTATCGCGTGCTGCAGGACGACGAGGAAATCGAGCGGGCGCCGATGTCTTTGAGCGAGTGTGTCATGCTCGCCCTCGAGAACAACGAAGACATCCTTATTACCGCATATGAGCCCAGAAAATCTGGCGCGGACGTATTCGCCGCGCACGGCGAGTTTGATCCTCAGCTTGGCGCTGACGCCAACTACACGCGCAGCAGCCAGGAGGCGCCGGCCGACGTGGCCACGTTCGGCGGGATCACTGCGCTCGAGACTTACCGCACGGCCAGCAGCGTGACGTTGGGCGGGCTGCTTCACTGGGGCACGAACTACAACGTCTCCGTCAATCTTGATAAAGAGCAAACCACGTTCACGCAGTTCCGCAAAGAGTGGAGCGGCGGCGTGTCGTTATCCGTGACCCAACCCCTGCTGCGCGGCCGCGGCAAAGGGGTGAACCTTGCTCGCATACGCATGGCTGATCATGCGCGCTCGATGGCCGAAGAGCAATTGATGTCGACCGTCATGACCACCATTGCCGATGTGGTCAAAGCCTATTGGGACGTGGTGGCTGCGCAAGAGACCGTGCGCGTGCGCGAGGAATCGGTTGCGAACGCCGAACGGCTTTATGAGGTCAACCGCAAACGGCTCGAAATCGGGACGGCTGCGTCCATTGACGTTCTCCAAGCCGAGGCGGGCGTGGCCCAGCGCCAAGGCGATTTGGTGTCGGCGCGTTCCGCGTTGCGGGACGCCGAGGATCGGCTCAAGCAGCTGTTGAACCTGCGGGAGGGCGCTTTGCTGTCACGCGTAGGCATCATGCCCGTGGATGAGCCAGAACTCTTCGAGCCGGAGTTGGACGAGCAAGAGAGCGTCTCACTCGCCCTTGATAACCGGCCGGAAGTTCGCACCGCGCAATTGGAGACCGAGACCAGCGCCCTCGAAACCCGCACCGCCCGCGACGAACTTCAGCCCCGGCTGGATGCAACGGGTTCGGTGTTTTCGGGAGGACGCGACGAACAGTGGGACGGCGTCTTCGATGGCGCAATGGATCGTTCCGATCATTCCTACAGTATCGGCGTATCCGGTTCCGTTCCCATCGGCAACCGTGCGGGGCGCGGCAACTATCAACGTTCCCGGCTCAACCAACGGCAGGCCGAGGATCGCCTACGGCAGACCAAGCACGAACTCATGCTCAACGTTCGCCTGGCTCTGCGCGGCGTCGAGACGGCGCGCGCCATGGTCGAGAGTGCGCGCAGAACAAGCAGGCTGCAAGAGACGAATGTCGAGGCCGAGGAGCGGCGGCTTGAACTGGGCGTCACCACTAGCTACCAGGTGCTTCAGGTGCAGGAAGACCTCACCAACGCGCAGGTGCAGGAGGTGCAGGCGCTGGTGAACTTCGAACAGGCCCTTACCGACTTGCGGCTCGCGGAGGGCGTGCTGTTGCAGGAACTCGGCGTCGAATACGAAGCGCCCGACCCGGAAACGCCTGTTTCCTATTGGAAGAGCGTGCTGCCCCGGCCCTTGGCCGTCGAGTGAACCTGTGTGCTGCCGAGCGGCAACGCGTGGTTTCCCGCTATAGACGAGCGCGGCTAGGTCGTAGCGGAGCTCCGCGCAGTCTGGCGCAATACAGCCAACACGCCTTGGGTCAAGTCGACCACTTGTGGATGCACCTTGAAGCGCGCCTTCTTCTCGGCGAAGAATCGCTTCATGGGCCCAATGACCAACGGACCCGCGGCGAATACTTCACCCGTGGGCGCCAAGGGAACCGGCTTCTTCTCGATGCCCGATACCCGCGCCGTGCCAATCGCGAGCTCGGCGAGGGAGCGGCCGGCCGTGCGGCATACTTGCCAAGCCGGCTCATCGTTGGCGCGCGCCGCCTCGATGACCTCATGAGCGAACCGCGCTACCTTCGAGTTCAAAATCCTTCCATTACGACTCGCCTGCTCGAACAGTTCCCAGGGGTCGTTGAGATCGAAGGAGGCGCATAGCCGCTCCTGCAATAGCGTGGGCCCGCTACGTCCCTCAAGCGCGCGGCCCACGGCGGCTATACCGGCGCGGCCGATCCAGTATAGGCTGCCCTCATCGCCGAATTGCGCGCCGAAGCGGC
Source organism: Candidatus Hydrogenedentota bacterium (assembly GCA_003552485.1). Taxonomy (GTDB): domain Bacteria; phylum Hydrogenedentota; class Hydrogenedentia; order Hydrogenedentales; family SLHB01; genus PUMX01. The sequence continues at coordinate 1,379 of PUMX01000116.1, read as the reverse complement.
CACAGTAGCGCGTTTCACCGGCCTCATTGACGCCGCGCGCATACGAGTGAATGCCGGCTACCAAGGTCACGCCAAAGCTGAGCCGGTGAGAAGCCAGGCCAATGTCCCCCTCATCAAGCTGCGTGCATTCGACCTCGCCAAACACGTCGCGTATCGTCTTTGCGAGCACATCGGCGCCGGCAGGCCCCACAATCCCCGCGCGTGTCACGGTGTCCGTTGGCTCGTTCATTGCCGCCTTCATTGTCCGTAGCAGCTTCTGAATACGTTGCGTGTACTCCTTCGTATCATCGAGATAAGGGTTGTCGAGCGAATCCGTGCTCTGACGGTCGTACACCACCCCCTCTCGATCGGCCAGTAGCATACGGGCTGTCGTGCCAGTCCCATCCACCGCGAGCCACAATTCCATTGCTAGTGCCCCCTTTCTTCTTGTGCGCGCCCACAAACGCTCCTATAGTTTACACTTTTTATATATCAGAATGAAAAGCTGTTATACAAGTTCATGTGCACTGTTTTCTTGAGAGTAGAAACCAAATACACGTTCGAGGATCACAGAAGATATAACTCAACTAGCACAAAACATTATTGCGGGTATGCCTAATATAAGAAGTTCTGCAAAACATCTTGCGCATGCAACACTGCGGCGGTACACATGAGGAGGAGCGGTTCCTGGAGGAGCCTGCTGACGGCGCATTCCGGACCAGAGCCGTTTTCGGCTACGTCAGCTGAAATAGATGTACGCAAAACCGAGCTCATCAAGGTCGAATATCAAGAGATGCAGGCGTTCAGAAGATATTTGGGAACGTGTTTCCCGATCCGCGGCCGAGTTCAGCCCGGATATCTGGAGGAAGCATGCAGTAGAGACCTCGAATATTTTGAAAACTAAGCGCAACACTATCTTTGCGCCCTATTTATCTATTTATGTGGTACAATGGTTGTGGCACTGCAGCGATGCCACGATCCATTGGTTCATAGCCGAATCGCAGGAAATAGACGAAATGAGGAGATGATCGACACAAATAGACTGCGCGCAAGGCAGAGGTAGGGAGACCGTCTAGCCGCCCAACGGAATCTTACAGGGTTTGTCCCGGGGACCGTCAACTCGCGGCGCCGGGATGAAAGCAAGGGGTGAACAGCAAGCGAATGAAGCGGTATGCGGTTCGCATTACCCACGCTTCTGGCATGGGGCTGGGGGCGTGGCGCGGTAAAGTCAAGGGCTGCAGTATTGCCCAAGTAAAGGACGGCGGCAATCGGACACAACGCCGCGTCTAACTACGGAAAGGGTAGAGACATGCAGTGCAAAAAGAAAGGCTTTACGTTGATCGAGCTGCTGGTGGTCATCGCGATCATCGGCATTCTGGCGGCGATTCTGCTGCCAGCTC
>PUMX01000567.1 GCA_003552485.1 Candidatus Hydrogenedentota bacterium | reverse complement strand
GCGCGGTTCGTGAAGCCGAGACACTCCATAGACCGCGTCATCTTCTCGGGCGCAGGCGTTAAGCACACGCCGCTAGTGGAAAGCATCAAGAAGGGACTGCCCGGCATGGTGTTTCGCACGAGCTTGGACTACGGATTGCCCACTGGCGCCATCGGAGCGATATCCGCGGCCATCCTGGCCAATGAGTTCGTATGCGGAACGCCCGCCAACGCGCCCTCGGCGACATACGCGCGCCGCCCGGTCATTCTGGGCAAGTTTACGCCGTAAGACCGCGGCGAACGCAACGAGAACCCCGTTCGCCTCAGTTCCGTCGCCCCCGAAAACGAAAAGGAGGTGGGCGCTGGGGAGTACGTTGGGGGGACCAGCGCCCACCGGGGGGAGGGGAGAAGCAAGCAAAAACAAAAGCCGGAGCCCCGTCACTCGAGCGGCGTGGACTCCGCCGACACCGCCGCGCCATCGGCTGTGAAGCGAATGATCCCCGATTCATCCGCAAAGAACTGACGGTATCCGGAGCGGCCCGGCCTCAGGGGCACGGCAAAACACTGATACCCGGGCGGATCGTCATCCCCTCCGACGATGACGTCCACCTCGAAGCTATACCCGTGTCTCCTGCCCTGACCCAGCACAACATCAATGAAAGATGGCGAGCCGCCGGGTGGATGCGCCAGTTGGCCGAGCGTGCCGTAGTCGCCCGCGCCATTACCTGAAATATCGAGAACGCCGGCGGACTGAAACATCGCCTCGCCGCCCGTAATCGTCCGCATCGACCCGATGGTGGCGCCCTCATTGGCGGTCATTCGGGAGCGAAGGAGATTGGGCACGGCAATGGCGAGAAGGATAGAGATGATCGAAACGACGATCATAAGCTCGATCAATGTGAAGCCGTCTTTGCGCATAATAACCGATCCTCACTCTTCCGTCACCGCACTTTGCGCAATTCCTGTTGATTCTTGCAATCGATAACTCGCAATATACATGCCTGACGCATCGAGTTTTATAACATACTGAAAATAAACGGCTTACAACTGAACGGCGACGTCTGGCCTCCCACGCGTATTGCGCACAAGGTCCCGAGATGACAATTTATGTCACTCCGGCGCGCTTGGCGGGCCATTGCAGCAGGCGGGACGGGCCGCTTCAGGCTGGCGAATACTCTGCCGTTGTAATTGGTGCGGCGCGAGGCGCTATCCGTCATCCTTCGGGAACGATACTTGCATCAACATTTGACTGGACCGGCGTTCCATTCTACAATGAGAGACTATTGGCGGTGGAGCCAATCCGCCCCGCGCCAGCGGGAAGCGTCCCGCGCGGCGCGTATAGGCTTAGGCTGTGGGAACGGTGAATGAAGCCACAGGTAAACGAGATCATTGACGTCATCCGCGAGAAGATCGCGGACAAGCCGGGGAGCGCGCCGACGCCGCAGGCGCTCAAGCGCTGGCTGAGCCAACAAGGGTATTCGCGCAACGACATCGACGCGGCCATGGGCATGCTTAAGGCAGCCCACGAAACGCAGCAGCAGCCTTATGTTGCCGTCGAGCCGGTGCGCGCCTGCCGAAGCTTCACCGCGCAAGAGACCAGCAAGCTAACGGCCGAGGCCCGGGAAGCATTGCAGCGGCTTGAACTGTACGCGCTGGTGAGTTTGCCGGAATTGGAAGCCATTCTTGATCGTTTGGGCCAATTCGACGGCGAAGTTGGCCTCGAAGAATTGGATTACCTGGTGTCGTGGATCGTATGCGGCAACCGCGACGCGCAGTCCCAGGACATCATTTACAACGTGTTGGAGAAGACTCCCAACACGCTGCACTGACCGCGCCGCAGTCTGTCAAGCCGGACTGAAACGCCTATCCCCGAAGGGGTACGGCGTTTTTTCTTGTCCTCATGTGTCTGGGACCGGCGTAACGTGGTAGGATTCGGCTGGTTCCCGCGCCGCGGGCCGCGCAGCGCGTCAGACAGACGATAGCACCCAAAACCCGAACAGGAGCGCTCACGCCCTATGTCGAAATACTTGGTCGTCGTGGAGTCACCGGCCAAAGCGCAAACTATCAACAAGTTCCTGGGCCGGAATTACACCGTGAAGCCCAGTTACGGCCACGTACGCGATCTGCCCAAGAGCAGCTTGGGCGTGGATGTGGAGAATGACTTTCAACCAAAGTACGTGCAGCTGCGCGATTCCAGCAAGGCCATAAAGGCCATTAAGGAAGCCGCCAAGAAGGCTGACCGCGTCCTGCTGGCCTCTGACCCGGACCGCGAGGGCGAGGCGATCGGCTGGCATGTCGCGCAATTGTTGAAATCAACGGATAAGCCCGTCGAACGCATCGTGTTCAACGAGATCACCAAGCGCGGCGTGCAGGAGGCGGCGAAACATCCGCGCGCCATCGATGAGAATCTGGTCAATGCGCAGCAGGCCCGCCGCGTGCTCGATCGGCTCGTTGGCTACAAGATCAGCCCGTTGCTTCAGTGGCGGGTGCGCAAGGGTCTGAGCGCGGGCCGCGTGCAGTCCGTCGCCGTGCGCATGGTGTGCGACCGCGAGCAGGAAATCCGCGAATTCGTACCCGAAGAATACTGGACGCTGGACGCGCACCTGCTTACCGAAGCGCAAGAATCATTCACTGCGCGGCTGTTTCGCGTTAATGGCGAAAAGCCGGAGCTTCCTTCGAAAGAAGCCATGGACGCCGTATTGGCCGGTCTTGACGACGCGCGCTATGAAGTCAGCTCGATTGAGCGCAAAGAGGTCCGGCGCCGCCCGTATCCTCCGTACATCACGAGCACCCTGCAGCAAGAGGCGTCGCGTAAGTTGCGTTTCAATCCGCGCAAGACCATGTCGATTGCGCAGCGCCTCTATGAGGGCATCAAGCTCGGCGATGAAGGGCAGACGGGGCTCATCACCTACATGCGCACGGACTCGATCCGCGTTTCCCAGGAAGCCATCGGCGAGGCGCGCGAGTACATCTCGCAGAATTTCGAACCCGATTATTTGCCGAAGAAGCCCGTGATGTACACCGGCAAGAAAGGCGCGCAGGACGCGCACGAGGCCATCCGGCCTACCTCGGCGATGCGCGCGCCGGAGGCCGTGAAACCGTATCTGGACGCGGACCAGCTCGCCTTGTACACGCTGATTTGGCAGCGCTTTGTCGCTTCGCAGATGGCGCCGGCGGTCTTCGATCAGACCACGATCGATATCAAAGCGAACAACTGCGTGTTCCGCGCCACGGGCTCGATCATGAAATTCGCGGGCTTCACCAAGCTTTATCAGGAGACCCAAGACGAAGACGAGGCGAAGGAGAACGGCAAGCGGCTGCCCGACATGAAAGAGGACGAGACGCTTACGCTCGACAAACTCGCGCCGGAACAGCATTTCACCAAGCCGCCGCCACGTTACACGGAGGCGAGCCTGATCCGCGCGCTCGAAGAGCAGGGCATCGGCCGGCCAAGCACGTACGCCCCGACGATCAACACCATCATGGAGCGCGGTTACGTCGAGCGCGAGAAGGGGCGCTTGGTTCCCACGGAGTTGGGCGAGGAAGTGAACAAGCTTCTGATGGAGAACTTCGCGGATATCCTCGATCTTGGCTTCACCGCGCGGCTCGAGGAAGATCTCGACCGGATCGAGGAAGGCGAACGCGAGTGGCATGAACTGCTGCGCGAGTTCTATCGCGATTTCCAAAAAGATTTGCAAGAGGCGCAGGAGCGCATGTTGGGCGAGCTGGGCGAAGAAGGCGCCCAATGCCCGAACTGCGGCGCCGCTATGGAAATCCGCGAGGGCGGGTTCGGGCCGTTCATCGCCTGCAGCAATTACCCCGACTGCAAGACCACCAAGCGTCCGCAGCGCAACAACACCGAGCCCACGGATGAGGTCTGCGAGAAATGCGGCGCGCCCATGGTCATCCGCCGGGGCCGCTTTGGCCGGTTTATGGCGTGTTCCGAGTACCCCAAATGCAAAAACACGCACAACATCGACAAAGATGGCAACAAGGTCGCCAAAGAACCCCGGCCTGAACCAGAGAAAACCGATCAGAAGTGCCCGGATTGTGGCGCGTACCTTCTCATCCGCACAAGCCGCCGCGGCGAGCCTTTCTACGGTTGCGAGAAATATCCGAAATGCAAGTTCACCAAACCCAAGGAGTTGGATATCGGTTGCCCCAAGCCGGATTGTGACGGCCAGCTTGTGCCCAAGCTGATGAAGCGACGCCGGTTTCTGGGATGCACAAACTACCCGGACTGCGATTTTCAGGCGTTCGGCCAACTCGATCGCGAGCACGGTTGCAGCGTGTGCGGCAATGCGTGGACGACCGTGGTCAAAGCGCGCGGAAAAGACCCGGTCCGGCGATGTCCCGTTCCCACCTGTGGCCACGAAGAGGCGGTCGAGGAGTCTGGCTCGGAAACGCAATAACCCCTCCGCGTTGCTCGATGATTCCCTGCTTGTTATTCTGATCGAATGGAGAAGGCGCCAGCCGCTATGGCGCCGCCATCCAGGCGGGCGCGGTAGCCTTGGTTAATGACAGAAAGAGGAGACGGCCATGAAGGGAGCAAACCGTATGACAAGGCGGGGGTTTATCAAGCAGGCTTCGGCCATGACGGCGGGAGCGCCATTCGTGATGGCGGCGTCAGGAGCGCACAGCGCGGGACGCAGCAATCCGTACAATATCGCGGTGTTATCCACGGCCCACACGCACACCCGCGGGTTTATGGGCAACCTGGCCTCCCACGACGATCGCCAAGCGATCTACGTATGGGACGATGTGACCGATCGCGGCCAGCGATACGCCGACGAGTTCGATGCGCCGTTCGAACCCGACCTCGACACGGTGATTGAAGACCCCGATGTTGACGCGTTTATCATCTGCTCGGAAAACACACGTCACTTGCCACTGTTGGAAGCAGCCATTCCCACGGGCAAACCCGTATTCTGCGAGAAGCCGCTGGTTACCACCACGGAAGACCTTGAAGTGGTCGAGAATCTGCTGGAAACCTACGAGACGCCGCTGCTGTGCGCCTACTTTCAGCCGTTCTCGGGCACAATGCAGGCGATTCAAGCCAAGGTGCGCGACGAAATCTTCGGCGACGTGACGCGGGTCAACGCGCGCAACGCCCATCACGCCGCCTATGGCCGCTGGTTCGATGATCCCGACGTCGCCTGGTTCACCGATCCCGAGTTGGCGGGCGGCGGCGCATTCATGGATATGGGCACGCACGCCGTTCACCTCGTGGCGACGCTGTTTGGCGAAGTGGATGAAGTCTGGGCGAACATCCGCAACGAGACCGGCATCTACCCCGACGTGGACGATTACGGCGTGGCGACGCTGCGTTTTAAGTCAGGCGTGCTTGGCCGGGTTGAGGCGGCGTGGACACAAACCGGCGGCATCGGCGGCCTCGAGATTGTGGGATCCGGTGGCAGCGTGTGGAATACGCCGGACGGCTACAGGCAGGGCGGACCGGAAATCGACCAAGGCCCCGTGGAAGAAGCTGAGCCCGTGCCCGATCGCGTGGAACGACTGATCGCCATTTTGCGCGGCGAGCTGGAGGAGGAAGCCCTCGAACGCGATCTGGAGGCGACCAAAGAAGCAGTGCGAATCATGGAAGCAGCGTACGAGTCCAGTGAGACTGGCGCGTGGACGACCGTGCCGCGGTAAACCCGGGAAAACGGGCGCCGGATGGGACGCGGTCGGCTGCAGCCTGTGGCGCAGGCGCGCCGGTCCGTCCCATCCGGGCCGATTGTATCCGCGCCTATTCGCTCTTCGACCGCGATAGCCGGGCAATGTTGGAAGGGGGCGAGCTGGGTTCTGTGAGCAGGTCCTTGAGCTCCACCATGAACTCGTTGAGGTCCTTGAACTGGCGGTAGACTGACGCGAAGCGCACGTAAGCCACTTCATCCAGCGTCTTGAGGCGCTCCATCACAGCCAATCCAATGACCTCAGTGGCTACCTCATGTTCGCTGCTGTTAAACAGGCTGCGCTCGATATCGTCGATGAGAGTCTCCACCTGTTCCAGGCTGATGACCCGTTTCTCGCACGCCTTGAGAATGCCGCTTTTCACCTTCCAACGATCGAACTGTTCGCGCCGCCCATCTTTCTTGATCACCATCTGCGCGACTTCTTCGATGCGTTCGTATGTGGTGAAGCGGCGGCCACACTTCAGGCACTCGCGGCGGCGGCGAATGGAATCGCCGTCCTTGGACGACCGCGAGTCGACAACCTTCCCTTCACTGTGTCCACAAAACGGACAACGCATGATTGGGGTATCCTCTTCTCCTGGCCGATCACCACAAGACCGGCCCTCATCCTAGAACCTCTCAACAATATGTTGTGCCACAAGCAGAGTAACACATACATTATGGGGGGTCAAGCACGAAAAAGCTGAGGGCCGTGTCGCCATACCGCCGGGTTTGCCCAGGCGCAAACCGGCCCACGGCGCCCGGTGGCGGCGTACGCACAGAATGCTCGATAACGACCCAAGCGTCTTGCGCCAGGACAACCGATGCGCTGAGCGCTTCGAGCAAATCGCGATAATCGTCACGGCCATAGGGCGGATCTGCAAAGACCAGGCCGTATCCGCCGCTGGGAGCGGGGAGATCGGCCAAAGCGCCGGGCAGCGCCTGATGGCGCACTGTGGCCCGTGGCGTAAGCCCCAGATGCTGCAGGTTAGTACGGATGATGCGGGCCGCTTCCGCGGACTGTTCGACGAAGGTGGCCGAAGCCGCCCCGCGGCTCAGCGCCTCGATGCCATTGGCGCCGCTGCCCGCGTAGAGGTCAAGGAAATGCGTGTCGGGGGTGCGCGGCGCCAATATGTTGAACAGCGCTTCGCGCACCCGGTCTGGCGTGGGCCGCGTCGCCAAGCCCGGCAAACCCTGTATCCGGCGATTGCGGCAAGCGCCTGCGATGATCCGCATGCCGTATCCTCCTTATTCTTGTTGTCGCGCCGGTTGAATTTCGCGCGCGCCACACCTATCATACATGGCTACCCATCGCCTTATCGCGCGCTTGGCGCTGTTCTACAAAGGCGGTGTTCCTTGTCGGGATCGTTCGAGGCCGCGCGCCTCGTACGCAATCCGCGTTGTATATCACGGCGCCTGTCTCGTCCCTATGGTATTGTATACATCCTTAGTGTAACCACAAGAGATGGGACCCGTGACCGGCGTGGAGGCACATAGCGCGCCGATATAGCAAAACGCGGCCGAACCGAACGCCTATCGATCACACGGCGAAACACGCCGGAATACACCCATGCCGGGGGAGCAATGAGACGAAACATCGTACATGTCGGCGCAGGAAGCCTCAGCTACGAGATCCGCGAAATCGTGGCCGTGGCCCGGGAGATTCGCGGGCTGGGCCAAGAAATCGTCTGGGAGAACATCGGAGATCCCGTCGAGAAAGGCGAATCGCCGCCCGACTGGATCCGCGAGATCGTGCGCGGGCTGGTCGAGAATCCCACTTCCTGGGGCTATTGCGACACTGCGGGCGTACCGCATACCCGCGAGTTTCTCGCCGCGGAAGTCAACAAACGCGCGGATGGCGTGCGGATAACGCCCGACGACATTATGTTCTTCAACGGGCTGGGCGACGCCGTGGCGAAAGTCTACGGGTTTTTGCGGCGCGAGGCGCGCGTGCTGGGCCCCTCGCCCGCGTATAGCACGCATTCGAGCGCGGAGGCCGCGCATTCGGGGTACAGCCACGTCACGTATCATCTGGATCCCTACAACAACTGGATGCCCGACGTCGAGGACATCCGCAACAAGGTGAAGTACAACGACAGCATCGCCGGGATTCTGTTGCTTTCGCCCGATAATCCCACAGGCGCCGTGTATTCTCGGGAGATTCTGGAAGAGATTGCTGAAATCGCGCGGCGGTACAATCTTTTTATGATCGCCGACGAGATCTACGCGCATATCGTATACAACGGCAACCCGCGCATGCACATGAGCGAATGGATCGGCGACGTGCCCGCCCTGGCCATGCGCGGCATCAGCAAGGAATACCCGTGGCCCGGCTCACGTTGCGGCTGGCTCGAGGTGTTGAATCGCGACAAGGACGAAAACTTCGCGACCTACGCGAACAGCCTGCTCGCCTCGAAGCGGCTTGAAGTATCAAGCACAACGCTGCCGCAGATGTCTATCCCGCTGGTCATGGGCGATCCCCGGTACAAACATCACCTCGACCGCCGCGAACAGCTTTTCAATACGCGGGCGCAAGAAGCCGTGGACGCGTTCGCGGGGTGCGACGCGGTAGTGGTGAACAAGCCCGGCGGCGCGTTTTACGTGACGGTCATGTTCAAGGACGGCGTGCTGAACAACAAGCAAACCCTGCCTATCGAGAATGAAGCCGTGCGCGCGCGCATCGAAGGACTCGTAAGCAATGTGGCGCCGGACAAGCGCTTCGTGTACTACCTCATGGGTTCGACAGGCATCGTGGTGGTGCCGCTGACTGGATTCCAGTGTGAGCACGAGGGTTTCCGCATGACGCTGCTGGAATCCGACGACGCGAAACGCGCCTGGATCTTCCGCACCTTGCGCGAGAGCATCGACGCCTACGTCAACAGCTGAAGCGAACAGGCGCATGATGCAGCGCCGGACGCGCTCCGGCTTGGAAACGGTTGATCAAGACTCGGCGAGATTTATGACCGATTCCACACATACCCCGTTTCGCTGGACTGAGCCGGTCGCGCACCTCGACGGCGTGGGTCCGAAACGCGCGGAATTGCTTAAACGCCTGGGCGTCGAGTCCGCCGGGGATCTGCTGTATCACTTTCCGCGCGATTACCAGGACCGCTCCACGGTCACGCCTATCGCCGAGGCTTGGCAAGGCGAACGCGTCACGGTTTACGCCGCTATCACGTCCATCCGCAGCCAACGCCTGCGCAACCGTAAGAGCATGGCCGTCGCGACGCTGGAAGATGGGTCGGGCGCCATGGGCGCGACGTGGTTTGGCCGCGGATTCCTCGCGCGCGCTCTGAAACCGGGGCAGCAGGGCTTCTTCACGGGAACCGTCGGGAATTATAAGGGACCGGTTCTGCAGAATCCGGAGTATGAGATTACCGATGAGGAAGACGGCGCGCTGCATGGCGGCCGCGTTGTCCCAATCTACTCATTAACCGACGGCGTCACCCAGCGGATGCTGCGCCAATGGATTCGCGCCGCGCTGGATCGCCTCCTTGACGCGCTGCCGGATCCCTTGCCGGAGGCGGTGCGCGCGGAACACGGCTGGCCCGGACTGCGCGAGCCGTTCGAGCACGTGCACTTTCCGGCCGATGTCGAGACAGGCCGGCGCGCGAGCGAGCGCTTCGCCTACGAGGAACTGTTCGTGCTTCAGCTTGGCCTGCTCAAGGCGCGCCAGGAGCGGGCGCAAAGCGAAGACGGCATCACCCACCGGACCGACGGCCCTCATCTCGCCCGGCTGCAATCGCGCCTGCCCTTCGCGCTCACCAACGCGCAGGCGCGCGCGCGCGACGATATCCTGGCTGACATGGCCGCGCCGCGGCCCATGGCGCGGCTTATTCAGGGCGACGTGGGTTGCGGCAAGACGGTCGTGGCCCTGCACGCGGTCGCCGCCGCGGTCGACAGCGGCTGCCAGGCCGCCGTCATGGCGCCGACCGAAGTCCTTGCTGAGCAACACTTTCACACGCTCCACGCCGCGCTTACGCCGTTGGGCATTCCGGTAGGGTTGCTGACGGGATCGAGCCCGGCGCCGAAACAGACGCGCTCCGACCTCGCCACCGGCCTCGTCAAAGTCGTCGTCGGCACGCAAGCGCTCATGCAGGACGCCACCGCTTTCGCGCGCCTCGGCCTCGTGATCGTCGACGAGCAGCACCGCTTCGGCGTCATGCAGCGCGCCGCCCTCGCCGGCAAGGGCCGGCATGCCGATCTCCTGCACATGACCGCCACGCCCATCCCGCGCAGCCTGGTGCTCACGCTCTACGGCAGCATGGATCTCACTGTCATCGACGAGATGCCGCCCGGCCGCCTGCCCGTGAAAACGCGGCGCATTCCGCCGGAAAAGGAGGCGGATCTCATGGGCTATTTGCGTAATCAAGCGGAAGCCGGTTTTCAGACCTATTACATTTGCCCGCTCATCGAAGAATCGGAGGCCATGGATCTCACCCCGGTGACGCGGCGCTACGATGAGTTGCGGGCGGGGCCTCTCGCGGGCGTAGCCACCGCCTTGCTCCACGGCCGCATGGCGCCGGACGAGAAAGACGCCGTCCTGCGCCAGTTCCGCGAGGGCGCCGTGAAGATACTCTTCAGCACGAGCGTCATCGAAGTGGGCATCGACGTGCCGCAAGCCACCACCATGGTTATTGAAGACGCCGCGCAGTTTGGTATGACACAGCTCCACCAGCTTCGGGGACGCGTCGGCCGCGGCATGGAACAGTCCTATTGTTTTCTGTTGGGAACGCCGCGCACCGAGCAGGGCGAAGCGCGGCTGCGCACGCTATGCGCCACAGCGGACGGATTCGCGATAGCCGAGGCTGATCTTGAAATGCGCGGCCCCGGCGAATTCCAGGGCGCAAGACAGGCGGGAATCAGTGAGTTGAAAGCGGCCGATTTGCTGCGCGATACGCGCCTGCTCGATTGGGCGCGCCGTGACGCCGCCGCGTTGCTCGCCGCCGATCCTGCTCTTAACGCGCCGGAACATGCGTTGCTCGCCAGAGACGCCGCGCGGTATTCGGAGCTGGCGTTGTAGGCCGCCACGAGCTAGGGAAGCGCATGAGGCGGTAGCTTGCTACCGTAGCTACATGCTTCGCCTGATGCACACACGCACAGTTCGGCCGCCACACCGTAGCCAACGCCAGAGCCAAATGCACTACGAGCGTATGGGCGGCAAGCCGTCCCACTCCAGAATCGCCTCAAGAGGTAGGGCTCTCATTGCCGCCACCCGTTAGGCAAGGGTTCGGGGTCGCTACTTAATGGTTCTTCCCCGCGAAGGCGCCGCGCGATGTCCGCAGTAATGCGCGCGTCGCGAAAGACCAGCATGTGCGCGAGGCGTCCATACCGGTGCGGGACCCAGTAGGGGTTCTGGCCTTCGGGCGCGGCGTTGGCCGTGCCCACCATGCGGTCGCCTAGCCGCACGTAGGGATAAAGCTCGTACTCCGCTTGCTCCAGGGCTTCGTTCAAGTTGTCGAGAAACTGCGAGTCCGGGCGCATGTCGCGCTGCTTCCGCGTTAGCGCGGGCAACACCGCCATGCTCGCGCCTTGGTGCGGCGTGCCCAGTGTGAACAGACGCGCGATAGGCAACCGCTCGCCGTCCTCGTCCGGCATCGCCGCATACCGCGCCACAATCCCGCCCATGGACACGCCAACCACGTCGACCTCCGGCAATTCTTCCGCGCCGCCGAAATGCTCGCGCGCCGTGTCCAGCACGCGTTGGCGGCACGCGTCAAAGGTAGGGACGAACAGAAAGCTCACGGGAACAATGCGGTCGTCGCCGGTGGCCTCGCGCAACGCGCGCGCTAAGTGGCGGCTTGCAAACCCCGGATCGAACAACCCCGCCAATACGAGCACTGGGCGCTCGAGTTCAACGGGATCATTCGCCATTACCTCGAGTTCGGTTCGCGCCTCGCTTGGCGTGACATCAAAGGATGGATTGGTGGGCCCTGTCGCCACACAGCCCGCCGCGGCGATGCAAATCAACACGAGGGCTAGCGCGCCGGTCAACGTTATAACAAGGTAACGCCGGTTCATAAAGTCTCCGGATGTTGGCGCGCCCAGCGGATTCGGATTAGCCCATCGGCTGGAGTTCCAAGTACCATGCGGCGATGCCGAAGTAAATCAGCACGCCGGCAATGTCGGCCAGCGAGGTCACCAACGGCGCGCTGGCGGAGGCGGGATCGAGCCGGCTCCATGTGAGGCCGAACGGCAGCAGCATGCCTATCAAGCTGCCCGTGAACACAACGAGCACCATGGTCGCGGCCACGACCACGGCCACATCCGGCCCGCCGCGAAACACACCCACCGCGGAAACGGCGACGCCCATAGAGATCCCGATGGCCAAGGCCACCAGCACTTCGCGGCCCAACAGCCGCAGCCAGTCGGGTATGCGCACATCGCCTGTGGCCAACGCGCGCACCATAAGCGTAGCGGACTGCGAGCCCGCGTTGCCGCCGCTGTCGATCAATAACGGCAAGAAGAAGACGAGGGCGACGTATTGCTCGATGGTCGCCTCGTGGCGCGATATAGCATAGCCCGAGAAAACGTTCATGAACACAAGAATAAGCAGCCACGGCACGCGCTTCTGGTAAAGCAGCCAGATGCTGGCCTCGCGCAGGCTGGTTGTCATCAGCCCCGCGGCGGCCATGCGGTGGAAGTCCGTCGTGGTCTCGGCTTCGGTAACGTCGAGCACGTCGTCGAAGGTCACGATGCCCACGAGCACATTGTTCGGATTCACTATCGGAATGGCGATAAGGTCGTACTGCGACAAGCGCCTGGCCACTTCCTCTTGTTTCTCATAGGTATAAGCGACAACCGGATCGACCGTCATCAGATCCTCGACCGGCGTGTTCGCCTTCGCAATAACCAAATCTTTCAACGACACCAGCCCAATCAGCCGGCGCTGGTCATCAACGACGTAAGCGACATAGATGGTCTCTTTATCGAGCGCCTCCATGCGCAGCCGATCCAGAGCCTCGCGCGCGGTCAAGTCCTTTGTGACTGTCGCGTACTCCGAGGTCATAATCGCGCCGGCCGTGCCTTCTTCATACGCGCCAAGGCGCAAGATGTCTTCACGTTCGGCTTTGGCCACGGTGCGCAGGACTTCCTCGACGCGGTCTTCGGGCAGGATCTTGAGCAAGTCGACGCGTTCGTCCGATGGCATGTAGGTGACGGTGCGCGCGAGTTCGGAATCGGAAAACAGCTCGACGGTCTCGATCTGGGCGTTGGGTTCGAGGTGGCCCAGCAACTCAGCGCGGAACTGGGGTTCGAGTTTGGTTAACACCATGAGCCGCTCCTCGGGCTCCATTTCCTCGAGATGTTCCGCCAGCGCGGCCGGGTGAAAACTCTCGCAGAACGCTTTCAACTGCGGATCCTGGCCTTCATCCAGAAGATCACGCAATTCCGTAACGGGTTGGGCCACTTCCATGGGATTCTCCTTCGTCTACCCAGCCCGGGGCAGGTGGTCATCAACGCCAAGAGCTTCCAATGGGCTCTGACCAAGCGGCTTGCTCAGCAGTGCGGGCGCGGGTAAGCGGCACGACGACAAAAAGGGGTAGTCCAACGATCGTACTCGCTGCGAAGATTCGTGTCAACGCGCAGAACCATCTTCCGCGATTTCGCGCCCCAGCAGCGGGCTTCTCGCGCGGCAATCCGCGGTTTACTCCGCTCCCGCGATAGCGAGGGTGAAGTTCTCCGTATGCACGCGCTTGTCAATGGCCCTGTTGTGCGGCGTCAGAACGCGGATAGTTCCGGACACGTTGAACCAGCCCTCGAAACTTTCGTCGCGCTCGTCGCCATCCCTGGCGCCGTCAACGACCACAGCGGGGCCTGGCCGGTCATCCACAACGACGTCATTATCGAAGCTGACATTACCCTGGCGCTTGGGCTCCGCGCGATTGGCGGTCAATAAGATAGGCGCTCGCGGATAGAAAGGATGCGCCTGCCGGTAGGCGTCCTGGCCGAGCTCACCCCGGTCCGCTGCATTCCGCAGCAGATTGCCGGAGAATTCCGCAGTCACCGCGCCTTCTGCGTACCACCGGCGCACTTTGATGCCCGCGATCTCGGTGTTCTCCACGACATTATTACGAAAAACCAATGTCCCTTCGGGCGAGTCTTCGCTAATCTGCGCGGCATGTAATCCGATTCGCCCGCCGCTTACGTAGTTGTTCTCCCATAACATCGATACCGGTTCGGATTCCGCCGACAGGTTGGCCAGCCAAACGTGCGCGCCGAACCGCGCGTTGTCGATGAACAGATTGTGGCGGATAACGACATCGCGCATGAGTTGATCAGCGTTATTCGGCTCAAGACAGATTCCCGCTTGCGGAGCGGTGCCTTGCGTATTCGAAAAGATGCTGTGCTCAACCAGCAAGTTGTCGACGGTGATCACGCTCATACCTTGGCGGTGATTCGCATCGCACACCACGTGCCGGACGGTGATATCCCGGCAGGGCGCATTGTCGCGCCCACTTCCGATGTAAATGCCGTCGCCCCCGCTTTCGGCGAGCGTGAGGCCCAGCACCTTCACGTTTTGGCTACCGCGGATGCTGAGCGCGTGCCGCCACTCGGCCGGTTCATAGGGGGGATCGGTGTAATCGCCTTTCCACATCCGCAGGGTTGCGCCGTAACCGGTCAGCACGATGTCTTCGCTATCGCGCACAAGCAACAGGCAGTCGCCCCGGCCCAAGAACGAGCCCCGCTTCGCGCTGACCACCACGCCGGGCTCGAAAACTAGTTCGAGCCCGTCTCGTTCTATGGTGATGGGCTCGACCACCCAAGGCTCGCCGGTATAAGGCACGACAACCCGCGCCGCACCGGAGTCGATGGCTGCTTGCAGGTATTCCGTCGAATCGCTGGGATCAAATCCCCACCAGGCCGCGTTGGCTTCGTCCTTTTCTCCAGCCAACACCGCTTCGACTTGGTCGGGTTCCGCCCAGTCGCCCATGGCGGGCAGCGCAAGCATGACGAGGCTCGGCGCAAGGATCGCGCGCCACGCCGCACCGCGTAAGGTCTTCACGAACATCTGCATCGGTCACCCTCCTCGCGTTCCGTTACGGTCAAAGACACGAGCGGCCCAACGCCGCAGCCGCTCGTGTTCCAGCCTCTACTGCGCCCCAGCCGTCGCGGCGTCATTGCGACGCGCTTCGATTCCACTGATGACCGGCGCGTACTCAGCGTTCTCGCCGGCGCGCAATTCCACTTCCATGGTCATGCCCGTCGAGACCGTGAACTCTTTCACGATTCCACGGCGCGCGCCGCCCGTCTCGTTAACGATATCGAAACCGCTCAACACCTCTTCCCCGTCAATCAACAGGTCGAACACGCGCTGCCCCGCCTCGACCGTTTCCTCGGGCTCGGCGAAATGCAGCCGCACCGTATACTCGTCTTCATGCAGATCATACAGGGTCAGCGGACCGTTGCCCTCGTAACCTGACGCAGCTACCCAGTCGATGCTACCGTTGGGCTCGGTAATGAACGAGGCGTGCCGGCGGTACGCGCCATCTCTCTCGCGCCAGATCAAACCCGTGGCATCCACGCGCCGTCCCGGCGCGCCAAAGTTGATCCCATACCCGTCGGGATCGGGCATGGCCGCGTCGTACGTGGTCCACGCCTCGATGCCGGGCATATCCGGCATATGCGCCAAGGCGAGCGAAGTCTGATGTTGATAACTGCACGGGCAAGTGCGCGTGTAGTCCGGCGCGTTCACCACGCCGTCCGCGACAATCAGATTATTCGTGCAACCCGAGCGGAATCCCGCAAAGAACCCCGTGCCCGAATCATGCTCGAGATCGTAGAAAGCCGCCGCGCCGGATCGGAATGTTATGAGATACTCGCTCACGTTGTGCGTATTGCAACCATAGCGGCGCGCGTACGTCCATTCAGCGGTCTCGCCGGTGACCGGCTGTTCGCGCATCTTTGGTTCGCCTGTGATCAGATCGAGCGCCCAACCTTGACCCGTGCGGCCGGAAGGCGCCAGGTACACCGTGTCTCCGCGTATGGCCATTGGCCCGTGATAGGAGCGCGAAGCGTGCTCCCACGCCGTCTCGCCGGCGCCGCCGGAACGCGCTACGATTCGGTCGCTTGGTTCGTCGCCGAGACGTCCGGAATGTCGGCTTCTTCGGCCGCCTTCGAGAAGTATGTCGTATTCCTCCGAATAGCCCAGCCATGTGCCGAAGATGTCCGTGTTCTTGCTCCATTCTACGTCGCCGGTATAGGGATCAAGCGCCAAAAGCACAGCGGGATCCGGTGTTTCGCCCCGGCGCTCGAGTTGCTTCACGGCGCCCTCGGAAAGCCCGTCGATAACGTAGACGTGGCCGTCTCCCGAGATGATGGCGTTGTGCCGGAACCCCACGTTCGCCTCGCGCTCCCACAGGATCTCGCCGCTGTGCCGGTCCAACACGACGAGCCGCCGGCTCGATGTAGTGTCCCACGCTGTGCCGTGTATCGCTTCCGGCCACTTAAGACCGAACAAGTCACCGCTGATTTCGTATCGATCTTCGCGGGCAGCGTCCCAATCGCGGCCTTTGATGTCCTCCATCGTCTGGAACGCCTCGGCGTAATCCTCATCCTCGAACAACTGCGGCTCGACCGTGGTAATGATCACGTCGTCTTTGACGCTGAAATGGCCCCAATCCGGCTTGCCTTCGCGCGCCGGATCGACGGGAAGCTGGTGTTCGGACACGATGGCGCCGGATTCCGGCGCAAGTTCGTAGACGCGCGTCTTGTAGCGCACGAAGATCGCATCGGGCAGGGACACAAACGGGCTGCCGATGTAGCTCGCGCCTATGCCGCTGCCCAGCGCCATCCGGACGTATTCGCCCTGCTGATAACGCTCTTCCTTATCTTGATCCGTAAAAGGATGACCTATGCCCGGGAATTCGGTCTTCCATAATTCTCGCCCTGTGTACACGCAACGCGCGCTGATGGACTCTGGCCCCGGAATAATGACCCGGCCTCCGGAAACCTGGGGCGTTGGACCGTCCGCGTGACGGGGAAGAATGTTATTGTTGCAGGGGCCGCCGAACCAGAGCACGCCCAGCGGCGTCTTGGCGCGGCTGTCCGGAGAAAAGTTAGTGTTCGACGCGTCCGCGTGCTGATGCGTCCACTGTCCGGCGCCTGTAAGCGGCCCTTCCCGAACGGCGAAGAGGAAGTCGCCATCTTGTTCGAGCGTGCGGCGGTCGCTGACGCTTACTTGATCCACATCCGCCGCCACCGCCGCCTGAACATATCCCTCGCGCCTAGGTTGGAAAAGGCCCCGCGATACCGCGCCACGAAAGCGATCCCCGCCCTTGACGGACACTTGGTCCACCTCTGCTTTCAGCGCCGCCCGCCTCAGCGATGACGTGGCGCTCCGGCTATCCTCGAAGCGCGCGTGGCGGAACTGCTGGCCGCTTCTCACGGAAAGCGCGTCCACATCCGCCGCCGATGCCGCTCTGGCCCACGCGCCCGATTCCGCCGGGACTACGTTCTCGCGGACAAGCATGAACTTGTCGCTGTCAAGCACCGTGACGCCGTCCACATTCGCCGCCAGCGCGGCCCGGTGCATCACGCGCCTGGCCTGCCGCGAGCTTTCGAGATACGCCATGCCGCCATAAGGCCGCAGCTTCTCAAGCAGTGCCGCGAGCACTTTCGTATCCGGCCGGATGCCCGCTGCATCCGCGTCTTCGCTCAGTATCATGCTGAACAGATAAGGGGCCGTCGAGAACGTGGCCGGTTGAGCGTGAATAACGGCGGCCCGCCGTCCGTATTGACCGGCGTCCGTCAACTCATCACGTAACTCGCGCACTTTGTCCGCATTCGCCTCGACCACGACGACATGCAAATCGCTGCGCACCAGCAGTTCGCGCATCAGCTCTCCCGAGCCGGCTCCCAACACCAGCACATAGCCTTCGGACTCGCCCAGCTCGTCTATCAGCCGCTGGGCCGTCGAGGCCCAATTCGCGGTGCGCGGACGCAAGGGCGCGGGGCTGTATTCATGACGAACGGGCGAAACGGCGTCGGGCCCGAAGCAATACAAGAAACCGTCTTCTGTCGTGACAAACAAGCGGCCATGTGCGGCCAGCTTTTCAAACACTTCGCCCTCAATCTCGGCCGCCAAATCATCCACGCGCTGTTGCAGCATTTCGTTACGCGTCGCGCCAAGGCCACCGGCGTGTACGGCGTAACCGCCGTCTTGCTTCGTGCGTAACGCCATGGTTTCAACCGCGCCTGTGCGCCGGTTCAGGAACGCGGGTGGCGTGCGCCCGCCAGCAACCACGAGTTCTTCTTCGGAAGCCGCGATGTAACCCTGCGGCGCGACGCCGCCAAAACCGGTCGCCCGGCTGTGCGGCAACTGAACGTAATCAGACCCCATGGCGTCATTCACCCAAACGCGATCGCCGGTCTCCGCATCGAGCGCATAGATAAACACCCCATGCAAAGGCCATAGGCCCGCGGCAAAGTAAACGACGCCGTCTTTGACAACGGGTCCGCCTCGCGCGGCCCAGTAGCTGATGATGCGTTCGTTGCCGAGTAGCCGGTGATCCGAGGGGGCACCTTGAAAACGCCACTGTTCTTCGCCGGTCTCCGCATCAAGGCAATACAAGTAGCCATCATCCGAGGCGAAATACACCTTGCCATCCCACGCGGCCGGCGCAACGCGCACCGGGCCATCGGCGTAGAAGCGCCAAACCTGCTCGCCGTCCTCAATGCTGTACGCCGTCAAGCTGTCGGTGACCATCGAAGGAACAAATATGCGCTCGCCCATCACCACAGGCGAATACGAGACGTCGAAGTCGAGCCTGCCCATGTCATCGCCCTGCGGGGGCCAGGCTCGCTTGGGTTGCGGCAGTTCACGCACCCACTGCAAGTGCAGCTCATCCGCCAACGGCATTGGCGTGTTCGAGCTGCGCGCCGCATCGTAACGCCACATGGGCCAATCGAGAAACCCCGCCTTCTCGAGCGCCGCATACGCTGTGTCGCCGCCGATTCGCCCCAGAATTCGCGCCGACTCTTCCCGCACCGACTGCTTCTCGTGAGTCAACATCGAATCCGCAAGTTCGGAAATCGTCTGATCGAGGGGTTCGGCGCGCGCGGATCCACCGCAACATAAGGCGGCAGCCACGAGCATCAATACCATGGCGGTTTTCCAATGGCTTCCCCCGCCGGATGCATGGGGGTCACGTAGCATCACATTGCTCCTTCTTCGTCAAAGACGCGGCGCATGAACACAGGCCTATTGGCGGCCCTCATCCCTGCATGTCCTTTATGGCGTTCGGGACGGAAATTGCCTCGCCACGCCGGAACTCGACGCCCATTATCGCAAAACGCGGCTTGCTTGTGCCCGTTCGGGCATATATCGCCCGCCGATAACACGCGAGCGTATTCTCTGTTCCAGCGCGGCGCCAAATCAAGGGACGCCATGGCGTTGGGCTGCATGCCACCAGCCCGCCACGGCGTCCCGTCACTTCTCCACACGGCCCAGGTCAGGATGAAGCATCCATTCCCCCGGCGCTGTGTCTATTTCACTGTTACCTAGCCGCCGCGAGGTCGGCGCCCTGACGGCGCACCTCGATGCCGCTGATCACTGGCTCGTAGTCGGAATCTTCATCGGCGCGCAATTCCGCTTCCATGGTCATGCCCGTCGATACCGTGAACTCCTTCACTACGCCGCGACCCGCGCCGCCCGCTTCCTCGACGATGTCGAAACCGGTCAGCACTTCTTCCTCGTCAATCAGCACGTCAAACACGCGATCGCCCGCTTCCACGCCGTCGTTCGGCTCGGCGAAATGCAACCGCACCGTATACTCGTCTTCGTGCAAGTCGTAAACGGTCAGCGAACCATTGCCCTCATAGCCCGAGGCGGCTACCCAGTCGATGCTGCCGTTGGGCTCCGAGATGAACGAGGCATGCCGGCGATATGAACCGTCTTCCTCGTGCCAAATCAGGCCCGCATTGTCGAACCGCCGGCCCGGCGCGCCAAAGTTAATCCCGTAGCCATCGGGATCCGGCATTGCGCCGTCGTAAGTGGTCCACGCTTCAATACCGGACATCTCCGGCATGTGCACCAGCGCGAGCGAAGTCTGGTGCTGATAGCTACATGTGCAGGTACGCGTATAATCGGGCGCGTTCACCACGCCGTCGGCGACCACCAGATTGTTTGTGCATCCCGAGCGGAATCCGCCGAAGAAACCGGTGCCGCTGTCGTGTTCAAGGTCAAAGAACGCCGCGGCGCCGGAACGGAATGTAAGCAGGTGTTCGCTTAAGTTCTGCGTGTTACATCCGTAGCGGCGGGCGTACGTCCACTCGGCGGTTTCGCCGGTCGCGGGCTGCTCGCGCATCTTCTGTTCGCCCGTTAACAGGTTAAGCGCCCAACCCTGGCCAGAACGCGCCGAAGGCGCCAGATACACGAGGTCGTGGCGGATGCCAAGAGGCCCGTAGTAGTTATCGGTTTGCTTCTCCCATAGCACCGAACCGTCGTCGCCTTGATATGCCGAGACCCGGTCGCTGGGTTCATCATCGAGTTGATGCAGGCCGCCCTGCCGGCCACCCTGAACCAACACATCGTGCTGCTCGGAGTAGCCAAGCCAAGTGCCAAACACATCGCTGTCCACGGTCCATTCGACTTCGCCCGTGTACGGATCCAGCGCGATTAAACGGGCTTCTTCCGGAACCTCGCCACGCCGCTGCAGGTGTTCAAACGCCTCTTCGGAAAGCCCATCAATAATAAAGATGCGCCCGCCGCCCGTGACGATGGCGTTGTGCCGGAAACCAATATCCGCCTCGCGTTCCCACAGCACTTCGCCGGAGCCGCGGTCCATGACCACGAGCCGGTTGCTCGACGTGGCGTCCCAGTCCCGGCCTTTGATGTCGGCCATCGTCTCGAACGCGTCGACGTAGTCCTCATCCTCGAACACCTGCGGCTCGACCGTGCTGATGATCAGATCGTTCCAAACGCTGAGATGACCCCAATCCGGCTTGCCTTTGCGCTCGTCGCTTACCGGCAGCTGAAACTCGTTGACGACCTCGCCGGACTCCGGCGCAACCTCATGGATACGGGTCATATACCGCACATAGATCGCGTCGGGCAACGTAACGAACGGGCTGCCAAGCTGGTTCGCGCCCAAACCGGACTCCCGTGTCATGAACACATATTCTCCGTTCTGATACCGCTCCTCTTTGTCCAGGTCGGTGAACGGATGGCCAATGCCGGGGAACTCCGTCTCCCAGATCTCGCGGCCTGTGTACACGCACCGCGCGATGACAGTATCAATGCCCGGCAGAATCATTCGGCCCCCTGCGATTTGGGGAACCGGGCCATGGGTATGGCGCGGCAGGATGTTATTGTTACACGGACCGCCGAACCAGAGCACGCCGAGCGGCGCTTTGGCGCGGCTGTCTGGGGAGAAATTGCTGTTGGCGGAATCCGAATACTGGTGGGTCCACTGACCCGCGCCGGTAAGCGGACCGCCCCGCACGGCGAATAGGAAATCGGCGCCGCGCTGCATGGGCTGCATATCCGCCAGCGCAACCCGGTCCACATTCGCCAAGAGGGCCGCGCGGATGAAGCCATTCTCCACCGCTTGGGCATCATGGCCCGCGGCCAAGCCATAGAACTCTTCGGGACTTTTTATGGAAACGCCATCCACATCGGCGGCCGCAGCCGCCTCGGACAACGCGCCGCGCGCGGACGAATCATCGCGGCCCGCTATGCGCTGGTATTCTTCGGGCCCCTTCACAGAGACACCGTCCACGCCGGCCATCGCGGCCGCCTCGCTCAACGAACGTTCTTCGCCGGGGCTTGCCTCTCCGATAGCCAGCAAGAAATCATCACGCAGCCGCACGGAAACGCCGTCCACGTCCGCGGCCAAGGCTGCCTTAGCCCACGTGTCCAGCTCGTCGGCCGCTAACAAGTAATCTATGCCGCTGAGCACGGAAACACCGTCCACATCCGCAGCCTGAGCCGCCTGCGCCATACTCGCCAACGTCTCCTGCGACGTTCCGATATAGGCTACCCCGCCGTATGGGCGCAGTTTGTCCAACAGGTCGGCGAGCACCGGCGTGTCGGGCTCAATACCGGCCGCCTCGGCGTCTTCGCTTAGGACCATGCTGAAGAGATAAGGCTGAACCGCAAATGCGCTGGGATCGGCCTGAATGACAGCAGCCTGCCGGCCGTATTTGCCGGCGCCAGTGAGTTCATCACGCAGCTCACGCACGCGCTCGGCATCCGGCTCGACCACGACGATGTGTAAATCGCTGCGCACAAGCAATTCGCGCATCAGATCGCCGGAGCCCGCGCCCAGAATCAACGCGTACCCCTCCGATTCATCGAGCTCATCCAACAAACGTTGCGCCGTGGAAGCCCAAGCCGCGGATTTTGGCCGGAGGGTAGCGGGACTGTATTCGTGGCGTGTGGGCGAGGTTTCTTCCGGCCCGAAGCAGTACAGCGTGCCGTCTTTTGTGCTCACGATCAATTTGCCGTGAGCCGTGAGCTGATAGAACACGTCGCCGTCGATTTCGCCTTGCAGGGCCTCAACCGCCTCCTCAATCATCGTATTGCGCCGGATGCCCTCGCCGTCTGCGTTGACCGCGTAGCCGCCGTCGGGCTTGGCGCGCAGCGCCACGTCTTCAACTTCGCCGGTCTCCGGGTTCAGAAATGCGGGAGGAGTCCGGCCGCCGGACACCACCAGCGTATCCTCGGAAACCGCAAGATAACCCTGCGGCGCGATGCTGCCGAACCCTGTCGCGCCGCCGTGCGGCAATCGCACGTAGTCGGAGCCGGTCGTGTCATTCACCCACTCGACCTCGCCGGTCTCTGCGTCCAGCGCGTAGATGAACACACCGTGCATTGGCCAGAGGCCTGCGGCGAAGTAGAGCACGCCATCCATGACGACGGGACCGCCGCGAGCCCCCCAAAAGTTGATAATGCGCTCATTGCCTAGAAGCCTGTGATCCGACGGACCGCCCTGGAAACTCCACAGCTCCTCGCCGCTCTCTGCGTCAAGACAATACAAATGCCCATCATCGGAAACGAAATATACCTTATCCTCCCAAGCTACCGGCGCCACCCGCACCGGCCCATCGGCGTAGAACCGCCAGAGCTCCTCACCGTCTTCGAGGTTGTACGCCGTGAGACTGTCGGTAACCATTGACGGCACAAAGACCCGCTGGCCCTTCACAACGGGAGTATAGGACACGTCAAAGTCAAGCTTGCCCATATCATCCCACTGATGCCGCCAAGCGCGCTTAGGCTCGGGCAACTCACGCGCCCACTGCAAGTGCAGCTCATCCGCCAGCGGCCAAGGCGTGCCCGCGCTACGCGCGG
>PUMX01000556.1 GCA_003552485.1 Candidatus Hydrogenedentota bacterium | reverse complement strand
CTTGGCCGACCTCGTGGAAGGGTTCCAGATCGCAAACCTCCGCCCGCCAAAAACTTGTGGGTAATTGCAAGGCTCAGGACACGCTTACACAAAAGCTGAACCTTCAGCTGAATAATTTCACTTGGCGCATCCATGTCCCGATCGTGCCATCAATGGCTGCCAACGGCAATTACCCACACTTTGCGGTGCTCTCCAGTAAGAGCGGATCTGCAGCGCACAAGCCTGCGCTAGAACGACAGCAGAACGAAGCCGAATAATGCGAGATGGCTCTTCATGTCTCTCCGGACTGGACTGCCAGACCAATTGCGCATTGTACTGCGCAATCGACAGAGTCGAGCAGGGGCACTCGAAATGCGGCCTGAAGTTCTTCGGCAAAACCGATCAGACCAGCGCCACCTAGAATAATAGCATCAGCCCCTTCGGACTGAGCTTGTGCAATCTGTGTCATCAGGGCAGCGCGCGCGGTGTCACGATCTTCGACAATGCGATCTCCAGTTTGATCGAGCGCATATATTCCACTTAGCCGTGATGCGTGGCCGATCTCTGCCACGAATTCGCGCAGGATCGTGGGCCAATTCACACCGCCTGTCACGATGGCGAAACGGTTTCCGATCTGGCAAGCGATCTCGCATGAGGCTTCCGCAAGGCCCACGACTGGAAAAGGCAAGCTGGCTCGCAGATCGCGTACCGCCGGATCGCCAAAACAGGCAATGATCAGGGTGTCGGGGTGGTGGTCGGCGGGCAACCTGTCCATGTATAGACACACTGAACGTGCAGCCGCCTGTAGCGAGGTCCGGTCGGATATATAGCGCGCGCCATCCGCGACAGTGGCTCCACGGCAAGCCAGATGTAGGCGGCGCGCCCGGACAACCATGCGCTGTGTCATGGTAGCATCCGTATTCGCGTTCAATAGCAGTATATCTGGTTTTACACTTGCGTGTTTCATAAACTGCCTTTTCTGTCCTTTTTCCAGGATATGTTATCCCGGCAAGTGGTCTAGCTCACCGCTGGCCGCGCCCTCAGAGACAGGCCAAGGCTTACATTATCGTAGATAGGCGCGAGCGTTTCCAGTGTCTTGTAGCTAACGCGCTGGACGGTCCCTCGGTCTCCTTTATCAGGATAACGTCGATGAGATGGCCACGCACTTTCTCCATCGCCGTCTCATCAGGATTGCCATGCGGTTGTCCTAGACAAATGCAACTACACTCCAGAAAAGCAGCTTGCAGTTCTAGAAGGCCCAGAGCCATTTTGCTGGTGCATTGAGATACCGCGCCGTTTTCGCCCACAATATCCAGAAATTCGCAGCGTTTGATTATCAGCGAAAAGCCATCAAGTGCGGTCAGAAGCCTGCGTAGTATGGGAAAATCGACCTGTAGGTCGCGCGTCTCAAGAACCATGTCTGTCGAGGATTTCCCTTGTATAAGATGGACGAAAGATTTGAGACACAGGGGGATGCCCCAGCGTCCGGTCAGGATATTTTTCTACCAGGCCCATGAATTGCGCCTGCGCGCGGGCGGTGTCGGCGGCTTCGTCAATACCGGGGATGATGCGATCAGCCATGACGCGGCGCCCATCGATCCAGACATCGCGCACGTCACGGCCTGAACATGATACCATTACCGTCTGCACTGGGTCAGTGGTTTGCAGCGTCTTCCCTAAGTCGATGACCGTAATGTCGGCCTTGGCACCCCTAACCAGCCTGCCGATATCGTCGCGCCCTAGTGCCCGCGCGCCCCCCAGCGTGGCGGTATCGAATAGCGCCTCGGACCGAATCGCGGTGTGGCCATCGGCGATGCGCGCTGTCATTAGACCAAGCTGCATGTTGGAAATCATGTCGGGCGGCCACGTGTCGGTGCCCATGCCGACGGTGATGCCCATATCGAGCCAACGCGGTAATGACCGCAGCATGCTTCCATGGCGTGCGAGCACCAGCGGGCAATGCACCAGAGCGGCCCCGGCATCGCGGATAAGCGCCATGTCGGCCTCTGTCGCATGGGTTCCATGGGGCAGGAGCCATTTGGGCCCCAGCGCGCCGTTATCCGCCAGATAGCGGATTGGGCTGACGCCGTGCTGTTCGCGCACAAGTCGCAGTTCGGTTTGCGATTGTAGGCAGTGCTGGCGCACGGGCGCACCCATCTCAAACGCGATTGCGGCGGTGCGGGATAGGAGGGCAGGCGTGCAGGTTTCGATCCGGTCGGGAGCGAACATAGCGCGGATGCGCCCCTGCGCGCGCCCGTCGATGCGGGCGGCATAGGCTGCAGCGTCTTCAAGACCTGCAAGCCCTCGCGGCTCATCATAAATTGCGCGGATTGCGCCGTTAGTGTCTACCACCTGCCCGCCAGTCCGATAGGCAGGGCCGAGATAAGCGCGCAGTCCCAACGCCTCAGCCGTGTCTGCGGCGTCGTCGAATTCTGCTACGGTTTCACCCCATTCTCTATAGAACAGGGATGCGATAGGCAGCGCTGTGGTAATCCCGTTCCGGATAAGCGCGGCGAAGGCGAAGCGCTTCTGGAATGCCAACTCTTCGGACGTATACATTTCATAAGGGGGGCGCGCGACATAGCTGTTGGGCCAGACGCGCCCCTTCTGCCAGCCGGGAAAGTTGTCGAGCCCGAGAACTGTGGTGTCGAGATCCGACAACGCGTCGAGATCGATGAAGCCGGGCGACAGGATCGCTTCGCCATAGTCGATACGTGTGCAATCCGGTAGCGGATTGGGCAGGGCGCCCACATGCGCCACGCGGTCGCCATTGACTAGCACGCAACCATCTTCATGAACCACATGGGTACCACGGTTGAAGCCGATGACCCATCTGGCTGTAAGGAGCGTGGCCATCATGGGGAATGTCCCGTTCGTTGTTGAAAATAACTTGATTAGCGTCGCTTAATAAGAGGTTATGCAGCGTCCCAGACTTGGTCAAGCTGACGGCCCTGTCTATGAACGATGAAGTCTACTGTGGGGACCGCGTCGTGATGATTTAACGCCACTATTTTACGATAGGCGCTACCGAAATCAGCAAAGCAGCTTTTTTTTGGCGTAAAATTGACCAAAGTAGAGAGACCGATCAGTTTTTTGGAGCCGCAGACTTGCGAAGCGCCCGCTTGCCGCGGCTAAATTGTTTTAGCGCAATAGTTGCTTGAAGTTGCAGCTGCTTTTCGGTTGGCGTGCCGTGTTAGCCAACGGTAACACGCATGGAAAATAGATTGAGGGTTCCGGCGCAGGTTGGCGCTGATCACCAAATCGGTCTGGCGTCGCGCAAGTCGTCAATCGACGGTCATGACCAAATTCTCGCGATCGACGGGCTGACTGTTGAATTTCCGGCACGATCAGGCGCAATGCTTGCCTGTTCGGACATGTCTTTCTCAGTAGGTCGGGGTGAAATCGTCGGCTTGGTCGGAGAATCCGGGTCTGGAAAGTCGGTGGCGGCGCTCTCTGTCCTGCGCCTGACGCCCCCGCCCGGCCGGCTAATCGGAGGACATGTACGCTTTGAGGGGCGGGACCTCTCTTCCCTCACGCGGCGTGAGATGCTGCGCCTGCGGGGCAAGCGAATTGGTTTTGTCTCGCAGACCCCGCGGGCGTCGCTAAACCCGGCGTTGAGGATCCGTGATCAGATCACCGCGATGCTGCGCGCATGCGATCCCGGATTCCGCCGTGCTGATGCTTCTAGCCGTATTAGGGCGCTGCTGGCGCCGCTTGGTTTCCCGGACCCCGATCGCGTTGCGGAGAGTTTCCCCCATCAGCTTTCCGGTGGCATGTGCCAGCGCGTCGCGATCGCCCTTGCGCTCGCAGGAGAGCCATCGCTACTCATAGCGGACGAACCGACAACCGCGCTTGACGTAGCAGTGCAAGCTGACATTCTCTTGCTCTTGCGTCGGCTGAATCGCGAGCGCGGTCTGTCGATCCTACTCGTTACGCACGATCTCTCCGTGGTGCGAGCCCTCGCGCATCGAGTCGTCGTTGTCTATGGCGGTCAGGTTCAGGAGACCGGCCCGACCGACGCCGTTCTGACGCAGCCGGCACATCCCTACACTCGCGCCTTGCTGGCTGCGTTTCCAGATCCCGAACAACCACCGCGAAGGTTAATCCAGTTGCCGGGGCAAGTGGAGGCATGGAGCCCAACGCATCCGGGATGTCGACTCGCGAACCGATGCGTTGAGGCCATAGAGCGCTGCGCGACCGAGCGACCACGCGCGCATGCCGTCGCCCACGGCGGTCGTGCACGCTGTCACTTGGTTGCAAAACATAGCGATGTGCAATGAGCTCGGCGCTCGTGAAAGCAGAAGGGCTCGTCAAGCGCTTCCGAGCCGGCGGCCTTGGGCGGGCACACTGGTCAACTGCAGTGGACGGCGTGAGCCTGTCGATCCGGACCGGTGAGACGCTGGCGCTGGTGGGTGAGTCTGGTTCCGGCAAGTCCACCGTCGCGCGGCTTCTGATCCGTCTCCTTGATCCGGACGCCGGACGTGTTCTGTTCGACGGAAAAGACCTCGCCCAGCTTAGCGGTCACGCGCTCACTGAGGCACGGCGCGGCTTCCAGATGGTGTTTCAGGATCCGCTACTATCTCTGAACCCGCGGCGAACCATCGGAGAAAATATGCGCCGTCCGCTCGAGATCGCTGGGATCCGCGGCGGGGAGGCGGCTGACCGCGTCGAGGCACTGCTGCGTGACGTTGGGCTAGACGCGGACAAAGCGGTGCGCTTTCCGGGCGAGATTTCGGGAGGACAGTGCCAGCGGGTGGCTATTGCGCGCGCGCTGGCGCTATCGCCTCGGTTTCTGGTGCTCGACGAGCCTGTCTCGGCGCTTGACGTCTCGGTTCAGGCGCAAATCCTGAACCTCCTACTGGATCTTCAAGAAAGTCGTCAGCTCGCCTATCTGTTCGTCACCCACGACCTCAAGCTAGTGCGGCTGATGGCGCAAGAGACGGCAGTCATGAGTCGCGGCCGGATCGTCGAGAGCGGACCAGCCGAGGCCGTTCTCTCCCAGCCAACCCATCCGTATACCCGGAGGCTGCTCCGCGGCGTCTTGCGGATCGACGCACCACCTGACTGGGACGCGCTCGCAGCTGGGATGCACGATCCGGACTCGACAATCCCCACCACCAATTGACCAGCATAGGAGAGTATACATGATCAATTGTCTGACTTCTGCCTCCGCATTGGCACGACGCCACGTGCTCGTTGGCGTAGCGGCGCTCGGATTCGCAGCGCTCGCGCCGGCGCCGTGGGCGCTGGCTGATAGTGTTACCCTGACGATCGGCATTGAAGCCGATCTCGCGCGGCTTGATCCCCACATTTCCGGGACGTGGAACACGTTTAAGGCGCTGTCGCATATTTACGAGGGCTTCGTCGCCGAAGATTTGTTGGCAACCGGCGTGACAAGACCACCTATCGTGCCGGCGCTCGCCGAGAGCTGGGAGATCAGCGAGGATAGGAAAACCTACACCTTCACGCTTCGTCAGGGCGTCACCTTCCACGACGGTGAGCCGTGGAACGCCGAGGCCGCGAAGTTCAATCTGGATCGCATGACCAATCCGGATTTCGAGTTCCATCAGCCGGGGGCGGTAGGCATGCTCCAGTGGGTGTGGGGCGATCTCGAGAGCTATGAAATCCTCGACGACTACACTTTCCGCGTAACACTCACGCAGCCCAACTCGGAGTTTCTACGCCGCCTTGCCGCCGGCGGCTCCGGCACGCCGCGCATGATCAGTCCGGCCGCAGTGCGTGAGCTCGGGAACGACGGCATCAACGCCAATCCGGTGGGTACCGGGCCGTTTAGGTTCGGAGAGCGTCAGGTAGGCGTGCGCACCGTTCTCCTGAAGAACGCCGACTACTGGGATCCGCAGCGCATCCCTCGGGTCGACCGCCTCGTCCTGCGCGGCATCCCCGAGGTCACGACGCGTGAGCTCGGGCTTCTAACCGGCGAACTCGATATGATCTCGACGCCGTCGCCGGATTCGCTGGAGTATCTCGAGGCTCAGGGCATGACGTTGGTCAAAGGCCCCGCGGCGACGATTTATCCGATCTGGCTGAACATGCGCGAGGAGCCGCTGCAGGACGTCCGCGTCCGGCGTGCGATGGCAATGGCGATCGATCGGGAAGGAATGGCGCAGTTTTTGCGGCGCGGTAACGCCCAACCCGCATTCGGAATCCTGAACTT
>PUMX01000475.1 GCA_003552485.1 Candidatus Hydrogenedentota bacterium | reverse complement strand
GAGCCGGTATGGCGGCCATGTGCCGAAGGGGTATACCCGCCGCTTGTTTATCAGCAACATCAGCGGCGCATCGCGCGACACGATTGTGGTGGACGGCACGCTTACCGACTCCGTGATTACCAACGTAATCCACCGTTCCGAGACCGGCGAACCCGTTAAGTTCGGAGCCGGGGACGAATACATTCGCAACGTTCACACCGCCAATCTGCTTAACCACAGCGGCGTAGACGAAGAACTGTAGACGCACCACCTCATGACGAAAGGAGCCGTCCCATGAACATGAAGTCTCGGAAACTTGCGCTCATGCGCAGGGCTGGCCTTACGCTGGCGGTATGCGCCCTGATGACGCTGAATCTGGCGCCGGGATCCGCCGCATTCGGAGAAACCCGGGTCGCGCAGGACCTCGAAGCGCTAATTGAAGCACTCGATGCCGGTGGCGCAGTGCAGATTCCGCCGGGGGAATACGTTTTGTCCGAGCCATTAGTGGTGGAGAAGCCCGTTCAGATCACGATGGATCAGGGGGCTGTGCTCGTCGCGGATTGGAGCGGCGACCGTTCCGATGCGGTGCTCCGGTTAGCGCCGGGCTCGGAGGGAAGCGAACTGCGCGGCGTGCGTATTGATGGCGGCGGCAACCGCTTGCAGGGATTGCGCCTGCAGAACGTCAGCGACATCCGCATATGCGGGCTTCAAATTTCCGACACCGGCGAGCAAGGCGTGTGGGTGCAGGGAAGCGAGCGCGTGGTGATCCAGAACGCCCGCCTCGAACACACGCAGACCCATGAGGAAACCAGCCAGTCCGGGGCCGTGCGCGTTAACGGGAGCAACGATGTTGTCATCGAGCGCGCGCACGTCTGGGATTCGGGCGGCAAAGGTATTGCATTCGGGAACAGCAGCCGCTGTGTGGTCCGCGATTCAACCGTTCACGACACTCAGCGCGACGCGGGCTGTGGCATTTACTTCAACAACGCGCATGACAACCTGGTCGACGGCTGTCACGTGATTGACCCCCAGGGCAACGCGCTCAAGATTAGCCGCCGGAGCAGCGGCATCAAGGTGCGCAACACCACTTTGAATAAAGAGCGCGGCGTTGGAACCACGCTGTTCATCCAGGGCGGTCTGGATTCCCAGGTGACGGGTTCGCGCCTCAGCTGCCGGCTGGACCGGAACACGGTGCAGGTTTCCGAGCATCCCATTGAAAACGTAGGCGGACCTGCGCAGCGCAACCTGATTATGGGCAACCACATCGAAAGTGTGGAGGGCCGCTTCTTTGGCGAGGGCGGCGATGTCAGCGGCAACGTGTACGAAGGCAACATTGAAAAGCGCCTCGACGATGCGGACGAAACCGAGTAGTTCAACACAGGCGCGGGTCGTCGGCTCAACGGAATTTCGCGCTAACAAGACAGAAAAGAGGTGAGACGCCATGGAATATGCAGAAGATAAGAGGAAACAGCACGGAACCATTCGCAGGGCTAGCGTTGCGGCGGCGGTATTGTTGGCGTTGCCGCTATGCGGCGTAGAGGAAGCGTTCGCGGATACTGAGCGGCTGGCGGCCGTCCGTGTGTTCGCGGATCAGGTAATCGAACATGGCCGGGACCAGTATGGAGCCGAGCATACGCCGCTTTTCGCCGACCGGATCGATGTGGCGGCCCTCGAACCGGCGGCGCCTGAATCGAACTTCGCCGCTCAACAGAATCTGCTGCGCACGCTGACGGCGCTCAGCGTGTTGACCGGCGACGAGCAATACCGTGACGCGGCCGAAGCCGCCACGCGGCACATGATTGAGCATCACCGCTCGCCGGCGGGCCTATTCTACTGGGGCGGGTACATTCACATTGATCTCGAAACGGATGAGTACGTTTACGGGCGCAATGATCAGCATTCCCTGCGCGGTCATATCCCTTTCTACGAGTTTTTGTGGGATGTGGATGCTGATGTCGCGGCGCAGTTCATCCGGGCCTTTTGGAACGCGCAGGTCATGGATTGGGAACGGCTCGAGGTGTGTCGGCGCGGCGGAGTTGACAGCAATTGGGACCGGGAGATGGGGGATCTCTGGGACAGCCCGTTTGGCGATCCGGAACCGTTCATCCGCACAGAGCGGACGCTGTCTTTCATTCACAGCGGAACCGATCTAATCTATGCGGCGGGTATGCTCCACCTGAAAGCGGGAGAGGAGGGCGCGTGGACCTGGGGTCAGCGGCTGGCCCGTCAATACGTGCAAGCGCGTCATCCGGATACGGGTTTGGGCGTCTATCAGTACAACATGCTTGTGCAGGAGCAGGAGCCGCCCGAAGAAGGCGACTTGCCCACGCACACCAGCTACGGCGACCGCGCATGGAATCAATTCTTCGCCTCGGGCAGCAGCGATCCTGAGGACGAGTTCTATAATCCCATCAAAGGCGAACGGGCGGATGACGGCCTGCCGGTCGCCCGCGAGGGCTGGGTGCTGTTTGGCAATCAATATCGCGCCATATATGAGCTGAACGCAGCGGTGCAGCTTGACTTGGCTGAGCGATTGGGAGACGAGGGGCGCCAGCTCCTTGAATGGACCGTGGACGGCCTGAAGGCCTACGCCGAACACGCTTACGACGCCGAAGACAACATCCTCCGCCCATTATGGGCTGACGGAACGGACCTTACCGGCACGAAGACGCCCCGCACGGGCTATCATGGGAGCAGGGGCTCGCGCATGGAGCCGCGCGAAGTGCGCGATGCGCTCCTGCTTTCGTTTGTACGGGCGCGCCGTTTGAGCGGAGACGAGGCGCTTTGGCCCACGGCGCGGTCCATCGCGCGCGGATTGGGTCTTGGCGACATTGGGGATGCGCCGGGCGAGAACGTTGAATTGAATATGGAGACGG
The DNA here is from genome assembly GCA_003552485.1 of Candidatus Hydrogenedentota bacterium. GTDB lineage: Bacteria > Hydrogenedentota > Hydrogenedentia > Hydrogenedentales > SLHB01 > PUMX01. Next base: position 3,304 of record PUMX01000475.1, on the reverse strand, counting down.
ATCACGCCGGCGCTCACGCTGTCCTTGCGCTGTTGGAGTTGGCCCAGAGCACGGAGAACGGCGCGGAGTACGTGGAACTGGCGGAGCAAGTAGGCGCCAACATCCTCGAGCAACGGTTCCATCACGGTTTCTTCATTTCGTCGGCTGACAGCACGGAGGCCAACGTGAATGCGCTGGAGCCGTTGGCCTTGTTGATACTCGAAGGGGCGCTTCAGGATCGCTTGGAAGACCTGCCTCGGGTTCCCCGGTAAACCTGGCACAGCGAAATCGAGTAAGGCGGGCCTCTCGTTGTATGCGGATAGAATCCGAAGTATGATTGCGGTTAGCCCGCGAGCTTTGGGAACCAGCATCGGATTCAATGCAGCATGGACAGCAAATGAGGAGAAGCGTGATGATGCTTTGCATGTCGTTCATTATGGCGGCGGTATTGGCGCTTGTTGGTATGGCCGGGGAGGCTCAAGAGGCCGCCGGCGTCATCCTTTATGTCTCGCCCGAAGGCGATGACGACAATCCCGGCGCCGCGGAGGAACCGCTGGCCAGTCTTGAAGCGGCGCGGGATGCAGTGCGCGCGCGTCTCGGCGAAGACCGCGATCAATCCATCGAAGTGCGCTTGGCGGACGGCGTGTACCATATCGACGAACCCCTCGCGTTTGGTCCCGAGGACAGCCCGGCGGAAGGCCATGCCGTGACATGGACGGCCGCGCAGGGAGCGCAGCCACGGGTCAGCGGCGGCCGGGTTATCACGGGCTGGGAAGAGCGCGAAGACGGCCGGCTGACTACTACTATCGACGCGGTCCGCGAGGGGGAGTGGTCTTTCCGCGAGCTGTTTGTGAACGGCGAACGGCGGCCGCGCGCGCGCTATCCCAATGAAGGCTTCGCACACGTCGATGAGGTGGGCGAGGATCGGCGCACAAACTTTACCTTCCATCCCGAGGATGTGCCGGAGGCTCTCGAAGGGGAGTTCTATGGCGCGGGGCTGGAGCTGGTCTTTATTCACGACTGGTCAATCAGCCGCACGCCTGTCGAGTCTATTGACCGCGAAGCGAACCGGTTGCGGACCCGTTATGAGGTGGGGCCTTCCCTTGGATTCTTCCACATGGACAACTGGGAGCCGCATCCTCGCTACTATCTGGAGAACCACGCGGCCCTGCTCGACGCGCCCGGCGAATGGTATCTCGACGACGAGAGCGGCGAGCTTACCTACATTCCAAAGGCGGGCGAGCAGCCTGATTCCATTGAGGTTGTGGCGCCGTTCGCCGGCGGACTCTTGCAAGCGCGCGGCACAGAGGATGAGCCCGTGCGCGGCCTGGTTTTCCGGGGCCTGCATTTTGAACATGCCGCGTGGAGCATACCCGGCCGGGGATATGCCGGCGTGCAGGCGACGGGGCACGATCTGCGGGATGGCGCGGGTTGGGCGTTCGTGCCTGCGGCGTTGACCTTCGAACTGGCTGAGGATTGCGCCGTAGAGGAAGGCAGCGTGCGGCGCGTGGGCGGCGCGGGCGTGCGTTTCGGCGAACGAAGCGTGAACAACCGCGTCCGAGGCAACCTCATTGATGACGTGTCGGGTGTCGGAATCTTCATCGGCGAAGATCGGGACCGCCAAGTTGACGGCGAGCCGTGGATTCACGCGGCGCCGGAGCAGGCGGCTTCGAGCAATGTCATCGAAGACAACGTGATCCAGCGCTGCGGCATGCAGTTCTTTGGCGCCGTGGGCATTTGGGTCGGCATGGCGGCGGATACGGAGATCCGCCACAACACGATTCGGCACTTACCCTACACCGGGATTTCGGTGGGTTGGCTTTGGAATCCCGATCCGACGCCGTGCGAGGGGACCCTCGTCGAGGCCAATCACATCCACGATGTCATGCAAGTGCTCTCCGACGGCGGCGGGATCTACACGCTTGGATGGCAACCAGGCGCAATCCTTCGCGGCAACCTCATCCATTCGGTTCCGCTCAATCTGGGCCGCGCCGAGAGCAATGGCATGTTCATCGACGAAGGTTCTAAGGGATTGCTGATCGAAGGCAACGCCATCTACGACATCGACCGATCGCCCCTGCGGTTCCATCGGGCCGAGGAAAACACAGTGCGGGAGAACGTGCTTGTCCTTCCCGATGCCGACACGCCGCCGGTGCGCTATAACATGCCGGAGGAGAACATTCCCTTAATCGAGCTTATCGATAATGAAACCATGACCATGGCCGAGTTTGATCCCGAACAGATAGCGGACATCCAACAGAATACCGGCGCCCGCGTGACGCCCACGGAAGCGCCGGATCCTTCGGGAACGTTTGACTGAATACTGGCGCACGGCTGGCACATCAAGGAGAAGGGTCATGAAAGGTTTGCTGATTCGCGGATTCTGCCTGGCGGCGGGAATCTGCATCCTGTCCGCCTCGGCGCTCTGCGTGGAAACGGCGGAACACTTCAGTATCCACGTTTCGCCGGAAGGCGATGACGAAAACGCCGGTACAGAAGACGCCCCCTTGCAGACATTGCAGGCGGCGCAGGCGGCGGCGCGCGCATTGTTGGCCGAAGACTTGGAGCGCTCGATCACCGTGCGGTTGGGTGACGGCGTGTACCGTATTGAAGAACCGCTCGAATTCGGGCCGGAAGACAGCCCGGCGGAGGGGCACACCGTAGTTTGGGCCGCCGGGCCGGAGGGCCATCCTGTAATCAGCGGCGGACGCGTCATCGACGGTTGGGACGAGAACGAAGATGGGACGTTCTCAGCAGTCATTGACGCTGTGCGGGATGGCGATTGGCGTTTCCGCGAGCTGTTCATAGACGGCGAACGCCGTCATCGCGCGCGCTTTCCGGGCGAAGGCTTTTCGCGAATCGACGAAGCCGGTGAAGACCAGCGCACGAACTTCACCTTTCACGACGGCGACATCCCCGAGGAGTTGTCGGGCGACGTGTCGGATACCGGGCTCGAACTTGTGTTTTTCCATGACTGGTCCATCACACGCACGGGCGTATCCGAAATCAACCACGAGGAAAACCGGCTGTACGTGACGCACCCCGTCGGGCAATCGGCTAATCATTACCGTATTGGCCATTTCGAGCCGCATCCCCGCTATTACATCGAGAATCATCGCGTGTTGCTCGATACGCCCGGTGAATGGCATTTGGATGAAACCACGGGTGAGCTGACGTACTGGCCCAAGGACGGCGAGACGATCGACGGCATCGAGGCTGTGGCGCCCGTGTCGCAGGGCCTCATGCATGTGCGCGGCGCGTCTAATGAACCGGTTCGCGGCCTCAACTTTCGAGGCCTCCATTTCGCTCATAGCGCATGGGGATT
>PUMX01000300.1 GCA_003552485.1 Candidatus Hydrogenedentota bacterium | reverse complement strand
TGACAGCGTGATCGGCATCAACTTCGGGAAATTCCTCGCCCACGACACCCCGGAAAACATCCAGAACAATCCCCTCGTGCAGGAAGCCTATCTAGGAAAGGGTGAATGACGTGGACCCCCTCTTGACCATCGACGATCTGCATGTCTCATACGGGCCCATAAAGGCTCTCCGGGGCATCTCTTTGGAAGTTCCCCGCGGCAAGGTGGTGGCGATACTCGGATCCAACGGCGCCGGAAAGACCACGCTCTTGAAGACCGTGAGCGGTCTTCTCGCCCCCGATGAAGGCAGCATCGTCTTCGACGGCGAGAATATCGCCGCGACGCCCGCGGAACGGATTGCCATAAAGGGCGTCCTCCATGCCCCCGAAGGCCGCCAGGTCTTCACGGACCTTACCGTCGAGGAGAATCTCCGGATCGGTGCTTTCACGCTGAAAGGCGGGGAGATTCCGGTTTCGACAGTAAACGAGAAAGCCGTGCCGGGACGTTTGCAAAGCGTCTATGACGCCTGGCGCAAAGACACTGCGAATGATGAGCCGGTGAGGCTTTCCGACAAAGAGACATACCGGAACAATCTCGCAAGGGTCTATGCGCTCTTTCCGGTTTTGGAGGAAAGAAAGAAGCAGATCGCCGCGACGCTTTCCGGCGGCGAGATGCAGATGCTCGCCATCGCCCGCGCGTTGATGGGGACGCCGAAACTCCTGATTCTCGACGAACCCTCGCTCGGTCTCGCCCCGCTCATCGTGAAAGGCATATTCGAAACCATCAAGGAACTGAACAGGATGGGCATCTCGATTCTCATCGTCGAGCAAAACGCCCTCCAGACCTTGAAAATCGCCGACTACGCCTATGTGCTGCAAGTCGGGCAAACAGTCCGCCAAGGCAGGGCGGAAGAGCTCATCAAGGACGAGGAACTCGTCAAAGCCTATCTCGGCAAATAGCAACGTGTTGTTGCTTTGCGATAAAAAAAATGAAAATATAGGAGGAAACATGATGAAAAAGTTTTTCGTACTCTCTTTGCTCGTTCTTTTCACGCTCACGCTCGCTGCTTGCCAGCGTGACGAAGAAGAGAAAGAGCATGCACAAGGTGTTCTCGACGACAAAATACTCATCGGCAACACAGCGGTGACCACCGGCGATTTCGGTTTCGTCGGCCAGCCCTTCATCGCGGGCATGGAAGCCTATCTCGACATGGTCAATGAGAAAGGCGGCGTGTTCGGCCGCGACATCGAAATCGTCCATTACAGCGACGGTTTCGATGCCGACACGGGCATGACCTACACACAAAGACTCTTCGAGGATGACGAGATTTTCGCTTTCGTGGGGCATTTCGGCACGCCCACAGTGGCGGCCACCGCGGAGTATCTGAACCTGCAGGGCATCCCCCGGGTGTATTACGGAACGGGAACCTCGACCGTGGCGACCGAAGAGGCTGAAGGCGGACAACGCGCAAGCTTCCCCGTACAACCCGTCTACGAATTCGAGGGTGAGATGATGCTCGCCCGCGCCGTGGGTAGTTTCGATGCCGAAAAGGTCGGCCTCCTCTACACGGGTGACGAAGTCGGACTCGAAATCAAAGCCGGCATGGAACGGTTGAACGAAGAACTCGACGTAGAGATTGTCAGCTATCAGGTTGCAGGAGACGATCACGACACCGAAGCCTTGAGCATCGTGGACGCCGATGTGGACACTGTTGTCCTCGGCATGAACCAAGCCCCCGCTGTCACATCGATCTATGCCCTGCTCGGACAAGGCCTCGCCGACAAGCCCGTCCTCACATCCTATGTGTGTGCGGATGCCTCTTTCGTCGAATTCATCTACGGAGCTCTCGGCGCTTTCCCCATCTACTCCAACGCCTGGGTGAACCTGTTCGATGAAGAAGGCGACTGGTCCGAAGCCTATCTTGAGTTCCAAGCGGAAATCTCGAAAGTGGATCCTGATCTTGAGGCCAACACCTTCGCCATCGCGGGATGGATTGCGGCCATGGTCTTTGTCGAAGGCATGTACCGTCTCGAAGAACAACTCGACGAAGATGACGCCATCACCTGGGAAGCTTTCATCGATGCGATGGAAAGTGACATCTTCGAGTATCCTTTCGGCGCCCCGATCGACTACAGGGACGGCAAACGACTCGGCACGCAGATCATGAGTTTGCTCCAGATGCAATATGATGCCGAAGAGGAAGTCGGCTACTTCGATGTGGTCGAAGACTTCCAAAGCATCGACGAACTGCTCGACTGACACATTCTTTATGAGGCGGGACGGCTCCGGCCGTCCCGTTCACCTTTGCCTTTTCAAGGAGGTATGCACATAATGGCGAAGACCATCACCACTGACGAAGCCCTGGGCCTTGTCAAGAGCGGCGACCACATTGTTTCCGGGATGGCCGCGAGCGAAGGTCGGGAATTCTTCATGAACCTGCACAAAATCGCCGACAAAGTCGAAAATGTGAGTGTCGACAACTGTCTGCCGCTCGCGTCCTACCCCTACATGCTCGAGAAGGCGTATGCGGACACCTTCACCGTGAACACCTGGTTCTTCTCGCCGGATCTCCGCAAGGCCTTCAAGAACGGCAACATCACCTATATCCCCAACCATCTCCATTTCGCCGGCGTGCGCCGACTCGACAACAAGCACGTCAATCTCTATGTGGGCAACGCCACGCCGCCCGACAAACACGGATATGTGTCGCTTTCGCTTTCGAACGTCTATGAGAAGACCATCATCGAGAAGGCGGAAACGGTCGTGTTGGAGATCAATCCCCATTTGCCGAGGACACATGGCGATCTGCATCTGCACGAGAGCGAAGTGGACTATTTTGTCGAGGTCGATTATGACGCCCCCGAACTGCCCGATTTGGAACCGACGGAAAAAGATGAGATGATCGGAGCCCACATCGCCGAGTTCATACGGGACGGGGACACCATCCAACTCGGCATCGGCGGCGTGCCGAACGCCGTGGCGGCGGCCCTTGTCGACAAGAAGGACCTCGGTGTGCACACGGAGATGCTCACGACCGGCTTCATGAGACTTTTCAAGTCGGGAGCCATCTCCAACAAGAAGAAGACCCTCCACAAAGACAAGATGGTCTGCGCTTTCGCTCTGGGGACGAAAAACCTCTATGATTTCATCGACGACAACCCCGAGGTCATGATGTTAGATGGCAACTATGTGAACGACCCCTGCATCATCGGCCAAAACGACAACCAGGTCTCCATCAACTCCACCGTCGAGGTCGATCTCACCGGCCAATGCGCGAGCGAATCCGTCGGCATCCGCATGGTGAGCGGCACCGGGGGGCAAGCCGACACCGCCATCGGTGCGCAACGGGCCAAGAACGGAAGGAGTTTCATCTCTCTCTATTCCACGGCATCGGTCCGCAAGAAGGACGGCGAGGAAAGAGAGACCGTCAGCAAGATCGTCCCCACCCTGAATCCGGGTGCGGGCGTCACGCTCTCTAGGAACGATGTCGATTATGTCGTCACGGAATACGGTGCTGTGCGTCTCCGTGGTGCGAACGTGCAAGAACGCGTCGAGAAACTCATCTCCATCGCCCACCCCGACTTCCGTGATTGGCTCCGTGAAAAGGCGAAGGAGTTGGGTTACCTGCCATGAGCACCTTCAACCACAAGGGAAAACGCGTGCACTATGCACTCGATGGCGAAAGAGACGCCCCGCCGCTACTCATCCTGAACGGCATCATGATGTCGCACAAGTCCTGGGAGCCCTTCCTTCCCGCCCTGACAAAGGATTTTCTCGTCTTGCGCGCGGACATGCTCGACCAGGGATTTTCCGACAAGATGGAAGAAGACTACGACATCAAAACGCAAGCCGACATGCTCATAAGCCTCATCGAAGAACTCGGATTGGAAGATGTGCGTCTCGCCGGCATCAGCTATGGCGGCAGCGTGGCCTTGCGGATGGCTCTTGAGCGGTCTGACCTTTTGGCGGGGATGGCGCTTTTCAACACCACGGCGAAGACATCGGCATGGCTCAAAGACATCGGCAGAGGCTGGAACAAGGCCGCTCTGACCGAAGACGGCGAAGCCTACTACCTTTCCACGATCCCCTACATCTATTCGCCCACCTTCTACGAGAGAAAACATGACTGGATGGAGTCGCGGAAAGAGATGTTGACGAAGGAGGTCTTCGGCAAGAAGGAGTTTTTGGAGGCGATGACGCGGCTGACGCTCTCGGCGGAGTCCCACGACATGGAAAGTCGTCTGACGGAAATCAAGACGCCGACACTCGTCGTCGCCGCCGATGCCGATTCGCTCACGCCGCCAATCGAGCAGGAACACCTCGTCAGCAAGATGCCCAACGCTCACCTTGTCACCTTCAACGATTGCGGCCATGCGAGCATGTATGAGCGGCCGAAACTGTTCGTGAGCGCGATCCGCGGCTTTCTTTTGCATCCGGAAGAAACGTTCGAAATTTGAAATTCGAGGTGGTTTCAATGGAAAAACGGACAATCACCCTGCCCAACCAGGAAACATTGGCCTACATCGAAACGGACAAAGAGAGAAAAGAGACGCTCCTTCTCGTCCACGGCAACATGAGCAGCGGTGTGCATTACGAACCACTCATCAGGGAAATGGCCGATCGTTACCACATCCTTGCTCCCGATTTGCGGGGATTCGGAGATTCCACCTACAACGAGCCGATTGATTCCTTGGAGGATCTGGCAAAAGATCTTCGCCACTTCATGGAAAAGAAGGGAATCGATTCTTTCCATGTGGCCGGTTGGAGCACGGGCGGCGGCATAGCTATGAAGATGGCCGCCCTCCTCCCCGACCGCGTGAAAAAGGTAATCCTCATCGAATCCTGTTCGCCGAAAGGCTATCCCATCTTCAAGAAGGACGAGAACATGCAACCGATTCCCGGCGAAAACTATCAAACCAAAGAAGAGATGGCAAAAGATCCCATCCAGGTGCACCCGCCCGCACAAGCCATGGCCAACAACGACAAAAACTTCATGCGCCAAGTCTGGTCGAGTCTCATCTACAATGTCGAAGAGCCCCCTGAAGCGGAATATGAATGCTATCTTGAAGAGACTCTCAAACAGAAGAATCTTATCGACATCGACTGGGCCCTCATGACCTTCAACATGACAAACGAACACAACGGCCTTGTCGAAGGCGACGGAAGCATCGCGGATGTGCAAGCCGATGTCTTGGCTTTCTGGGGGAAGAAGGACCTCGTGATTCCCGAGGTGATGTTCAAACAGACGCTCGAAGCCCTTCCCGGCGCAAAAACCCACATCTTCGAGAACGCCGGCCATTCCCCCATCACCGATGTGATCGAAGAACTCGCGGAAAGAATGGACGCTTTCTTGCGGCAATGATGTCTCCTCCGCGGGATTGCGGATGGGACCGCGATTCCGGTACCAATAATAGAAGAGCCGCAGCCTTTCAAGGCCTGCGGCTCTTCTCCTTAGTTTCTTGCATCTTCCTCCCAAGGCTCAATTCCTCTTGAGGAGATGGCGGTACTTGTGGCTGAAGGCATAGAAGGAGAGGATGAGAAGGAGCACGACCAAAGAGATGACCTTCCAGCCCAGGGCGTAATCCCCCGTCACATCGGCGATCCGCCCCACAATCGGGGGGCCCACCATCATGCTCATGCGGGTGAAGACGAGCATGAGGCCCGTGGCCATCCCCATGTATCTCGGCCCCGCCACATCGCCGAGTGTCGTGAACATCATGCCCATGATCGCGAAAGAGAAAAAGCCGAATACGAAAGAAAGGAGAATCACGACCTCACGCGAGGGTTGGAAGGGGACGAAATAGAAAGCAAGCACGGCGAACATCGCCGAGAGGAAGAGACCGAGGATGAAAAGGCCTATGCGGCGGTTGCTCAGGAAGAAGCGGTCGTTCACATACCCATACAGGGGATTGCCGATGATGCCGCCGGCGATGAAGACGCTCAAGGCCACACCGGCAAGAGAGGGGGTGAAGCCGAGATCACTTGTGAGAAAGAGGGTGTAGTGGATGGTGATGTTGCCGACGGAAAGCCCGGCCATGATGCCGATGAGCGTCACCAGCAAGACTCTCGGGTCGGTGGCGACCTTTTTCAGATCCGCCTTGAAAGAACGGGGACCGACGTCTTTTTCCTCATCGGACACATAATTGTTCACAGGATGGAAGAATTTGAAAAGGATCCCCGCCATGG
>PUMX01000014.1 GCA_003552485.1 Candidatus Hydrogenedentota bacterium | reverse complement strand
GAAAGCTGAAATCTGAAAGTTGCCGTCACTGTGTATCGGGGGCAGATACTATATTTGTTTACATAATAATCACACTATCAATGTATTATGGAAATAGTCTATGCCCTTAGATGGTCTTAGGGCGCTTTTCTTAAGCGGGGAAAATCGGTTTAAGGTGAATTGCGGATATGGTCGTTGAGGAAAACGACCTACGATTAACGACCTACTATCTACGATTCACGACCCACGACCAACCAGTCTGCCCGCGCAAAGCCCGGTCGATTATGCAGATAATCAACTAGGTGAGGGGCGTTCAGTTTGGTGTGAACATAATATGTGTAAACGGCTTTGTAAGGGTGCCCGGCGGCATAAGATTTTATATTCCCATGGCATTTACTTGTCGTTCGGTAGTAAAGCAGTAGATTCAGCCTAAACGGGCTGACAGTTTTCTTCATCAATAGGCGGCGGCTCCTCCGGCTGTGTCCAAAAGTCGTCTGTTACCGGTTTGAATTGTCTTTCGGCTTCGGATAGGGAAAAAAGGTCCACATTGTTCTCGTGCACGATGTTCTGCAGGTTATCACACCACAGCGTTGTAAGTTCGCCGGCTTTTTGGGTATTTCCTTCGGCAATATTTGTTTGTTGAAGCAGGTCGTCACCGGAGCGGTCTGCTAGCTGAATGGATATTTTTTCAACCTGACAGGGTTTGCTTGAGCGGAGTGTAAAAAAGAAGCGAAAGTGAAACTGTTCATCCCAGGAGGACTCAGTAAAACCTGCGATAGAGCCCATGTCTGCCTCGAAAGTGTCCTGGGTTAAGTATTGCAGCCAGCTTAACGCCGACAACTGCAGTCCATAGGACTTCCAAGGTCGGACGAAGCGTCCTACGTTAACGAAAAAGTTTACCAAATCAATGTGTTCGTCATCGATCCTGCATATCCTTGCAAGCTTCGGGTTAAGTACCTCGGCCTGTCCGACGGCGAAACCAAGTCGGTAGTCAGGACGTTCTTCTTCCGGCATATCAAGATATTTAAGTTTCTTAAAAGAGTGTATCTTTTCCCAAGCGCGCTGTAAAAAGAAGAAAAACACAGCCGTGGCAAAGTACGGTGGCAATGACTTGAACATCGATTCCAATTGGCCTTTCAAAAAGTCATTTATGTTCTGAATTTCTTCGGAACAATCGTGATTGTCCAGTTTTTCTTTAAAAAAAGAGTATTCGTGTAAAGCGTTGTCGGGTGTCGCGTCCCCCCATTTATGGAATTGCAACGGCCTATACAAGTGCCCCGTGTCAAGATCAATAACATAATACTCATACCATCCCCTCGTAGACATAGCGCATCTCCCATCCGGTTTCTGTTAGATTGTTGGCGGTGTTATAAACGTGCTGGTCGCTTGGAAAGACGGATCCCTGAATAAAGAGCCGGAGACGCGGAGCTTCAGATGGAGTTGTGCTACGCTGCTGTGGCTGACTGGTTGAATGGTGAGAGGCTCAATGGCTTCACCGTTCCCTTCCACGGGTTGCCCTCTCTTGTTTTAAGTGGGGATGAGCATTTGCCCACTGCTGTTTGCGAGTACTGCTCTCGGGCCCTTAACCGCCTCGCGGCGGCTTGAGCACCTGCTCCCCTGTCTCCGGCTTACTAACCGAAAACCCGGGCTACTCGTCTTTAAAGTTAACAGTCACCTCATGATTCGTCCGTTGCAGGGCGCGGTTCAGTGCGCGAAAGAGCAACCGGCGGTCATTCAGTTTTTTGCGGATGGTATCGAAATCCTGCGGGGGCGGCTCAACAATGTCGCGATCCTCCTTGTAGATGACATTTTCATAGGCTGCATTCGCGAATTGGGCCTTTAACTGGGTAATTTCGGTGCAGGTTTCTTTGCGCAACTCGAGAGCCTCTGCCAAAGACATCGTTTCTTTGTTGATCTGGATCGTCTGCTCATAGTTCACCTTCTGAACAGCGGTGTTCAATTTACGTCGTTTGACGCGGAGGCTTTCTATTTCCTCGCGAATGGCAGTCAGATCGAGCCCCTGGGCGGGACGCTCCTGATTCCCACGCTCACGCGTGAAACGAAATTCCCTCGTTTCGCGTTTTTCGGGAAGTAAGGAATTCAATGTCTCAATCCGGTCATCGAATTCAGCTCGCAGTTCCAAAGCTTCAAAGAGAAAAAGATTGTTTTTAGCATCAGGCATAATAACTGTCCTTTTTGTGTCCTCTTGTTTGGTCATTCCGATTATACGACATAAATATTAGGGACAAAAATATTTTTGCTATAAAAGTCACAAGAATGCACGAAAAGCAGTGCGCAACAGAATCATATTACTTTTCTTCAAACACTTCGTCGATGGTTTCGGCAGTCAGGACCCGATCCGTCCATTTCAGGAGTTTGTCGCTGTCAGCCTGTTCCACACGCTTGCGGTACTGCTCCGGGATGTCGCCGAAGCGGTTTTTGAGCAAGCGCTCAAGGACGGTGCATTCGCCTTTCTTCTCTCCTCGTTTCTCTAATTGTTCAGCTATTGTCATGGTGATGCCCTCTTCTTTTGATGAAAGTTCAGTTCGTGCTGTTCTTCCCACATCCTCAGGTGTGACTTCGTCCTGAGCTGCGTAGATATATTCTATCATCGTACGAAATATATTTTTTCCGGCTGGATCATCTACAATCCCTTTCAACAGTGCCATAATCTGATTAAGCTCATTGCGCAAGTCGCCGCCGGGCATGGTATGTAACAAACGCAGTATGGCCCGTAACAACGCTTCACCCCGGAGCTCAGGGGAAACGGAGGCTGCAAAATTGGAGAAAACAAAGTTGAAATCCGGAATATCGCATAAAGCTGTCAGGCACGTTCTCTACAAGCTTGCCAAGCGAACGCGGATACCAATCTTCAGTGCCGTGATAAAAAACAAGTGGTACGATCAGCGGCAATCCTGATGACCGGTTTCTTTCACATTTAGACATGTTCTTAAGGTATTGTTGCCATATCGCTCCCATGTAGCGGAGTAAATGGACAGTGACGAAGTGATCAGGGTAGCTTTTATGCTCAAATAACATATAGACAAAACCTTCCACTCCGTCGGCAAGCTTGACACGGTAAAGCAGATCAGAAAGGTGTTCTTTTAAGTGCTTTTCAATGAACGAATCTTTCTGGATTTCCAGGGTATCAAGCTGCAAATGTTTTGACACGTCTTCCGGTAGATAGTTTGCCAAAAAGTCGACTGCAATATCCTGACGGCTCCAGACTTCCCGAAAGAATTTGTCGTGTGGGTTGGTGATGTCAGCCATTTGTATCGGGGTCAGATACTATATTTATTTACACAAGCTAACCAATACCAATGTATTATGATAGTGGTTATGGGGTTAAGCAGCGTTATAGCGGTTTTTTGAAGCGGAAAAAACCGGTTTAAGCGTCGATGGTCGGCGGGGACGCCGCCCCTACTTTAGGGGTATTGGGGGCAACGCTAAAGCGTTAAGCTTTTCAGCCAAATTAGAAGAGACGGTAGATGATTCGAGACCGCATCCCAGACAATGGTGTCATCTACCGAATCATAACCATGAATGATACGGTTTCGCATACCAATGACTTTCCCGATTTCAGAACATTGGTCACGGTATGTGGAGTCAATTTTGTCCAAGCGTGCAAAGGCTTCTCCCAGAATTTCAAATTGTCTTTCAACGGCGGACCGCAGCATCAGATCGTTGCAATATTGTTCGATATTTTTGCCGCGAGTGAATTGGGCAACGGCCTCGCAGGCTTGCAGGGCATCAAGAAAATGTTTGGCGACTTCAGGCTGCATAGACTGATTGCCTTGAGGATTCTATGGATTTACGGAAATAGGGATTGCGGATTGAATGCGGGGTTATGATATCAACTTTTTTCCCCAGCAGACCTTCCAGTTGCTCGGCCAACAGCAGGTAGCGAGACAACAACCCGGGAGGGGCGGCGGGTTGATTGAACTCGACGATAAAGTCGATATCGCTGTGACTGGGATCGAAGGAGCCAGTGGCTGCCGATCCAAAAACTTCCAGTCGCTGTATTTTGAGTGACTGGCAAATGCTGGCAATTTCTAATTGGTGCTCGCGGATCAAATTGATCATGATGATTCTTGGTTCTTTAGTTCTCAGTGCTTAGTGCTTGGTGCTAATGGCAGAATATATTTTTACTGACATGAGGTCTTGCTTCGCCCTCGCCTTTGGTGGTCGGCGAGACGCCGACCCTACTTTAGGCCGGGAGTAACACAGGCGTCCCGCCTGTCCCCGGCCCGGGCCCCGGCCCCGGCCGCACAGGCGAGACGCCTATGTTACTGGCCGGGAGTATATGGGTGCCGTTGCCATGTATCATGTTGTTTACTAGTGGGTTACATTGATTTTTTTTGGCTGTAATGGCTCTTAAAACTCGTTTTCATAGGCCAAAAGAGGTTTTAAATGGAACAGGGAGCATTTTTTTGACAGGATTATTTGACGACAGGATTATTTTTTTGATAGTGTCACCGTGGTCGGCTCAATACAAATTGGATCATCTTGTCGGATATCCGAAAGCCAGACTCGCTCAATGCAGAAACGGTCTTCTCAATGTCACTCAGAATGCCTTTCTTGTGAGCGGCCAGCAGAATACCCAGTGTGCCTGTGACATTCAGACCAAGCGCTACAGCTACGTTCCGGGCGGCCAAATCATCAAGGATCACCAGGTCCGCCCGTATCCGAGACGCAAGGGCTATCACTGCAGTTTCACCAGCGCCCAGTTCTTTCCGCAGAATCTTTTCCGGCGGGTCTTCAACAGTTTTGAGCCATACTGCATTGTAAAGCTCACTGGATCCGCCATGGGCAATCCGTCCTGCCTGTAATTCATCCACAACAGACTGCGGTCGAATTACTTCGCCGAACAGCTTCGGCAAGATTTCAAGCCGCCCAATCCGATCCAACGCGACAAGGGGCGAGGTGTTAACGACCACGTTCATTCCGAAGCTCTCAGAGTGGTCTCGACATCTACGGATAGCTCATTTTCCGACTGTTGAAAAACCGACACACCGTATTGGCCGCAGGTCATTAAAAATTGCACGCGCGGCATTCCGGCGAGACGAGCCGCCAACCCGCTAGAGATACGGCCAAGCTCAAAAAGTTTCAGTGCTGAGGCAAGCCGAACCTCCCCTTCCAATTCCGACTGACGACGGCCTAAAGCAACCGCCAATTCGGGTCCGCAATCTAATGTTATTGTGTTCATGTGATCTCTCCTTCGGCAACCATCCAAGCTTGCGTTCTGATTCAATCTGCCGCTCCAGCTCTTCCGGCAATGCCATCAGTCAGTCAATCAATTAACTTAAATATAGCAAGAATGGTTTATTTTTCAAACCCTTTCTCGTACATCCGGCGTGTTATCGGGGTCTGTCCCTGCTCATGAGTCGTAACATCTTGCGCTGCAATAACCAGACTTTGAAAATATGGTCTTAGAGCAATATTCCTTGCGAACTTTTCTGAATGTAACCCATTCGGAAGCGGTTTTTTTAACGAATTGTCAACAACCTGCCCGCATTGCCTGCGGCTGCAGGCGGGCTAAATACGCGAAAATGCGAAAGGAAAAATTTTTAACATGTGTTTTATCTGTGTCAATCTGCGTTATCTGTGGTTTTTATGATCTGTGTTTTCTTTTTTTACCGCAGATTACACAGATATACGCAGATGGGGCAGTAGAACAATGGTTGGCGGATTGCTTCGGAAGCAATTTGTTATCGGGGTCTGTCCCTGATCATGAGTCGTAACATATTGCGCTGCAACAACCGGGCTTTGAAAATATGGTCTTAGAGCAATATTCCTTGCGGGCGTTTTTAAATTTAACTCATTCGGGAATTTTTTTTAATAAATTTTAACCGCTAATTACGCGAAAGACCTACTGTTTAATCCACTTATCTTCACTAATCTACACTAATCCGAACTGTTTCGACAGAAATATCAGGGACCCTGGTGAAACACCCCAAAGGGGATCCCGGTTTCACGGGGCAAGCAGAAATATTGGGCACAGAACAAAATAAAAGGAACGCATTTACGACAGAAATATTTTTATTTATTTGACCGCGAAATACGCTAAATATGCGAAAGGAAGCATTTTTCACCACCCGTTCGCTTCGCACACTAGCCTGAATAATTCATGAGCCATCTACTGCGAGGCGCCATTGCGCGCAATCTCAACAACTTGCAGCCGCCACCGATCTTGACGTACGT
>PUMX01000557.1 GCA_003552485.1 Candidatus Hydrogenedentota bacterium | reverse complement strand
TGCTCTGCATCGGCTGGAGCGCCGTCAAGCCGTTCTTGCAAAGCCTGGAGAAGCTGCACGCCTTCTTCTGGATCGCGGGCCGGACGGTCGTGCCAGTCAGGATAGGTCAAAGGAGTGACACCATATACTTGGTTGACCGTTTCAACGGTTACCTGGGTCGAGGTGGGTGATTCTTCCTGGAGGGTCACTGTATGTTGCGTGCGGTTAGGAACCAGCCAGTAACGCGTCTCGTCAGTGAACGCGACAAAGATCCCGCGCTTGTCACGGGTGTAGATATCGAAACCTTGCTCGCGAAGCAGCGAGCGTGTGGTTTCCCAGGTCTCCATGAATTCGGCCTCCACCGTCACAGATTCGCGGTGGGCGAAACCTGTAGTGTCCCTCGCGGCGCGCACGCAGCCTGTTCCCACAAGGATCACCAGGGCAAGGAGAATAGCAAGAGTTCGCATTGACGTCATGTTCAGTAATCCCCTCTCAATGAATCGCGGTGAGTCTAGCACAGTAGGCCGAGGCCGTCAAATGCCAACGGCGGCGATGGCCGACCCTGATACCCGCGCCGAATCTGTCAGGTTTAGCGCGTCAGGGCATCTATACAATCGGGACTAACGGCAAACCCTGGCCTAATACCCCGGCTCGGGGTCGCCGAACGGGTAGAAATCCTCAATATCTATGCTTTGATAGTCTAGTGCGTCCAGTCGAATCGTCCCGAACCAATCTCCGGGCGCGTCAACGATGTGGATCGTGGGCGCATAACCGGTCTCGTCGAAACCGCGGCGGAAGTGCACGCGCGTTTTCAAGACGAACACATCGAATTCGTCGGGATCAATGGGGCCAAAGCGAAGCGTTCCCGGCGTCGTAATCTGCTGATAGGCGGGCACGAGGATAATGACGCTGCCGTTGCCGTGTTCGATCGCGGCGACCCGTTCGTAGCCCCAGCGGCTTCCGCGCCAGATCAGCGTTCCGTCAATACGCACCGGCGCTCCAGCCTGCTCGCCGGTATAGCCGCCAACCTCCATGTCAAAAGCGTCGCCTGGCTGAAGGTCCTCCTCCCAGATGCTGTCGAGCGAAGGCTCCGCTGATAATGCGGCATACAACACGCGGTCTACATCTTGGTCGATCAGCTCGCGAAGTGTCCACGTTGCATCACCCGGCCGGTCCCAGTAGTCGGCGAGCACCACTGGAGTCTCGCCAGCCTCAATGGCCTCGCGCGTCGCTCGAACCGCTTCCTCGGGTTGTGGAAACTCGCCGTGCGCCCATTCTTCACGCACGCGCCAGATGAATTTGGCCATGTCGTCGGCGATGCGATCGGCGAGCCCTTGGTCGTCGTTGGTCATCACCTGCACGCACACGCCCACTGTCGGCACGTCGGCCCAAGGAAAGCCCAGAAATACGTTCACATAAGCGCCAGGCTCGCGGTCCTCCCACCGCCGGGCGCGCTCATAGACGTCCATAAGCGGGGACTGCCCAGTCCACTGCAACACCGTGGCCGTGAGAATGGGCGGCCGGCGGACCGCAATTGCGGGCTTGTATTCGCCGCGCATCATGTTGCGCAGGTAGCGCGCGGCGCGTTCCCCTTGGCGATAAGAATCGTAGTGCGGGAAGCGTTTGGTGACGAACGAGCCATCGGCGTATTCCAGAAATTGCGCATCCTCGTTGCCGTGCAGGTCGAAGGTCGCCACGATCGGCACATCCGGTCCAACCACTTCACGGAAACGCCGGGCCATCTCGGCTTCTGGCCGCTCAATATTGCGGACCGCCATCGCCCCATGCACTGAAAGGAACACACCGTCGACGGGCATCGCCTCTTCCAATTCCGCAATCATGTTGCCAACGAAATACTCGAAGACTTCCTCTTGGTTCCAACTGCGCGACGTGCCGCCCCATACACCGACGGGCGAGGTCAGCCCGATTAGCTCGATGTCGTTATACTCTCTGGCCTTGTTTGCAAATCCGCGCACGTAGCCACTCAGGCGCAACGTGTCGTCTCCAGTTCGTGGTTCGCCGTGGCGATACCAGTCCTCGATACCCGGTTCCTCACCGGGACAAAACGTGCAGGTTTCATGCGAAAACCGCGCCACAGCCACACGGAACGCCTGCTCCGGCTCTGAGTCCTGCGCAGCCTCTTCGTTGGCGTTCGATGCGGCTGTGAGAGTCCATGACGTTGCGATGAGAAGCAAGAACCCGATGCCCACAGTCTTCATGACCCGGCCCTTTCGTTAAAGATCGTTATTCCGCGCGCGTGCGCCGGAACGGGCTTAGTCCAGCACATTCGGAGAACCTGCATCGTACCAGCTCCGTTCTTTCCTGTGCGAGCCCGAAACTGGCTCATGATGGTGGAGGAAGATGGCGGCGGAAAACGCTATAGCGAGGGCTGGGCGCTTCCCGCCGCTACTGAGCTGTCGCGGTTCGACGATGACACGCTGGCTGCTATTCGCCGTGACGCCGGCTCAGCAGGCTTGCTAACTGCTCCTTGTTGGCGACACTGGCGACTTCTTGCATCTCGTCAATAGATGCCGGATGCTGGTAAACCTTGAGCGCATGCTGCTCGTGAAGCTTTTCCTGCAACAGGGCCTGTTGGAAACGCTTGACGCCACGCAACATGTCCTGCCGCGTTATGATCCCCACGAGCTGGTCCCCCTCTATAACGGGCAACGTGGCGAAATGGCATTGCAAGAACCGTTGCGCGGCGGAAAACAAGTCCATTTGGGGTTCGAGGCTTTGCTTGACGTCGGAGGCGTAATCGCGCACCTTGTCGCGCACTGTGGACTCGCCGTCCCACATTTCGTTGGACAATACGCGCAGGCAGTCCTTTTCCGAGAGAATGCCCACGAGCCGGCCCTCTTTGTCGACCACCGGCGCGCCCGACGCTTTACGGGATAACAGCAGATCGATGGCTTCGGAGATGGGCATGTCTGGGTCGAGCGTAAACACCTTAGGTGACATGATCTGCGCCACGGTTGGGACATTCCTAATCATGACGGGTTCTCCTCCTTAACGGCGTCGTTTCGAGCAACGCCGGTTATGAAGCCTTAGCTCTTACAGCGGCGTTCAACTTGCTTACTCCACTGTGCGCCAACCGTCAGGTATGGGGCTTCAAGACAGTAGGCCGTCAGTGAACTCCGCTGCCAGCTATACGATCCCCCTGGACGTTGGGTTTTGGCGGCGCAAAGCTTCTGCGCGCATGCCGCTGTCTAATATATGTGTACACCCCTATTGTGCCACAGACGCCCAGGAATAAACACAAACATTCCCCGGCTTATGCGGCGCGTCTTGAGGCCGCAAAGGAAAAGGCGGATAATCGAGCGATAGACCGGGGGACCGCCCCGGCTGAATGCTGCAACAGCAACACACAGCTTTGGAAATGACGCCTCTTGACACGTTGTTATGGTTGTCGTCTGCGATGCGATGACGCTCGCACCCTACTGAAGTGATCGGGTAGTACGTCGAGGGCCCTGGCTACGCAATGAGCACTATTTGCAGTAAGTGATTTTGGAGGCATCATGTCAGACCGCACACCCTTATCCCGTAGGCTGCTCGACGTAGTATGGCGCGCAGGGGCCCGCGGCGGAACCATAGTCCTCGTGCTTGTAGCCTTCGGCCTGGGCTACTTGCTCAGCGGCGGCGAGCCGCCGCACAACGGTCACGAACACGAAGAGGCGGCCGTTGCCGAGGAAGAGAACGGGGAGATGTACACCTGCTCAATGCATCCCGACGTGCGGATGCCCGACCCGGACGACATGTGTCCCATCTGCAACATGAGCTTGATTCCCGTGGGTGAGCTGGAGGACGAGGATGACGAGGATCCCGATCTGCCCCGGCTCAGCGTCAGCGAGCGCGCCCGCGCGTTGATGCAGATCGAGACCATGCCCGCCGTCCGGCGCAGCGCGGAAAAGGAGTTGCGGCTATTTGGCCGGGTGGATTACGACCAGACCCGCACCCACGAGATCTCCGTGCTGACGTCGGGCCGGGTAGAGCGGCTCTATCTGAACTATGTGAACATGTCGGTTCCGAGCGGTTCGCGGGTGGCTGAGATATACAGTCCCGAGGTGCTCGCCGCCGCCGAGGAACTACTCGTAGCTCAGCGTGTGGCGGAACGCCGCGGCACGGACCGCACCGAGCAATCAGCGCGTCGTAAGCTGCAACTGCTGGGCGTGCCCGACGGCCAGATTGAAGCCATCGCCGAAACCGGCGAGGTTCCGCGCACCTTTACACTGTACACGCCTAACGGTGGCATACTCACCGAACTCAAAGGCTATGAAGGCCTCTGGTTAAGTGAGGGCGACACGGTAGCCACGGTTTCCGACACATCCCAATTATGGGTCCAGCTTGAAGCCTACGAAGAAGATCTGCCCTGGCTGCGCTACGGACAAGACATTGAATTCACGACACCGGCCCATCCGGGCGAAGTATTCGAGGGCCGTATCTCCTATATCGAGCCGGTCGTTACAGCCGCCACGCGCACTGTGCGCGCGCGCGCCACGGTCGAGAATCCCGATGGACGCTTGAAACCCGATATGTTCGTGCGCGGGGTGGTGCGCTCGCGGCTGGCGGCCGACGGGAAGGTGATTAACCCAGAACTCGATGGCAAATGGGTTTCTCCGGCGCACCCCGAGATCGTGCGTGATGGCCCGGGCCAGTGCGACATCTGCGGAGCAGAACTTGTGCCCGCCTCGGATCTCGGTTACGCGACGCTGGGCGGCGGCGGCGTTGAGGAACCGGTGCTCATCCCGGCTACCGCGCCACTGCACACGGGGAAACGAGCCATTGTCTATGTCGAGATTCCCGGCGAAGACCGGCCCACCTTCGAAGGGCGCACGGTCGTATTGGGACCGCGCACCAATGGCTTTTACGAGGTTAAGGACGGCATTGAGGAAGGCGAACTGGTTGTCACTCACGGCAATTTCCGCATCGACAGCGAACTCCAGATTCGGGGGCGACCGAGCATGATGGCGCGGCCCGAAGAAGAAGAACCCGAGGAGGAACTCGCCATCATTCTCGATGTGACCGAAGAAGTAGACCCAGCCGTATCGGACCAGATCGGCGCACTTGTGGAGGCCTACGTCGAGGTAAGCACGGCTTTGTCCTTGGACGACTTCGACGCCGCGCTGGCCAACGTGGACGGCGTCTACTCGGCCATTGAACACGTGGACGAAGGCTTGCTCGACGGCGACGCGGCGGAAGCGTGGGAGCAGGCGGAAAGTGAATTGCGCGACGCTCTCGGCATGATGTCCGACGCCGCGGACATTGACGGGCTGCGCGTCCATTTCGAGCCGTTGTCCGATTGGCTAGCCGCTGTTGTTGACGCTTTCGGCGCGGGCGCCACGGCCCCGGTATATCTCGTTCATTGCCCCATGGCTTTCGATAATCGCGGGGCGGATTGGCTCCAACTCGACGAGGAAATCGAGAACCCCTATTTCGGCGCGGAGATGTACCGGTGCGGCGAGATTGTGCGTGAACTGACCGACGAAGAACCGGACCCGCCGCCCGACGATCTCGATGTGCCGCCAGACTTCGCGGAGCGGATCGACGCTGTGTGGCGCGCCTATCTGGTCACGATGCAGGCCTTGGCCGACGACGAAGCGGACGGGGCCGCGGAGGGCGCAGGCGCCGTAGTAGACGGCTTGGCCGATGCGGACGCGGGCATGCTCGACGAACGCGGTCAGGATGTCTGGGGCCGGGAGCACGCGCCCCTCTTTGAGGCCGCAGAAACCATCGGGGACACCGACGATATAGAGGCCATGCGCGAAGCCTTCGAGCCCCTGTCGACAGCCATGCGGCGGGTTCTGCTCGCGTTTCACGGTGGTCAAATCGGTCCCGTGTATGTGGTTCACTGTCCCATGGCCTTCGACGACGAGGGCGCGGACTGGCTCGATGAACGGGACGAGGTTCACAACCCGTATTTCGGCGAAATGATGTACGAGTGCGGGGAAGTCACGGAAACGTTGCTTGAAGCGCCCGGCGAGCCCGCTGAGGTTCCCGACGCGGCGGGCCAGGCGCTGGCGCCGGTTTGGGAAGGCTACCAGGCGGTAAGCCAGGCGCTCGCGGATGACGAAGAGTCTCAAGCTCGTGAATTGATGGAATCACTCCACACCGAAATCGAAGCGATGGACGCGCCGGAGTTGCCCGATGCTCTTGCGGACGACTGGGTCGATAAGGTTGATGCGTTGAGCTTGGCCGCCTCCGCAGTGTTGGAAACCGACGACATGGAGACATTACGCGAGCAGTTCGAAC
>PUMX01000288.1 GCA_003552485.1 Candidatus Hydrogenedentota bacterium | reverse complement strand
TATTTCCGTTTCGTGAGCCCGGACGAGTTTTTTGATGAACACCCCGAGTATTTCTCCGAGATTGGCGGCGAACGCCGCCGCGAGGAAACGCAGCTTTGCCTCACGAACCCGGATGTGCTCGAGATTGTCACCGAGCGGATGCTCGAGCGGATGAGGGACAGGCCGGGAGACCGCCAGCACAACTTTTCCCAGCAAGACTACTACAACTACTGCGAATGCCCCGAGTGCGCGCGGATGAACGAGGAATACGGGACCTTCGGCGGCACACAGTTCTGGTTCGTCAACCAACTTGCCGAACGCACGGCGCGGGAGTTCCCCGATAAACTCATAGGAACGCTGGCCTATACCTACACCGAAGCGCCGCCCTACGGTGTCGAGATGCATCCGAACGTGGCCGTCTGGCTTTGCCACATGTATCCATCGTGCCAGAGCCACGCCATCGAGACCTGCCCACACAATGCGACGTTCAGGGACCGTGCCGTCGAATGGTCCACCATATGTTCGCATCTCTACATATGGCATTACATCGTCAATTTCGCCCATTACTATTGCCCCTATCCCAACTTCCGGGCCCTCGCCGCCGACTTGCGGTTCTACCGCGATATTGGCGTGGAGGGCATCTATCTGCAAGGCATGGGGCATAGCGGCGGCGGCGGCGAATTCAGCTTGTTGCGCCCCTATTACGCGACGCAACTCGCGTGGAATCCGGATCGCGACGCGGACGCGATCATGCGCGGGTTCCTCGAAGACTACTATGGCGCGGCGGCGGCGTCCATCCACGAGTACATCACGATGCTCCATGACAAGGTGGATGATGAAGACATCCACATGCATCTATACACGAATCCGGCGCAAGGCTATCTGCCCGACGAACTGATCGCGCGCGCCCAAGAACTGTTCGACGCAGCGGAAGAGGCGGTGGCGGACGACCCCGAAATGCTTGAACGGGTCAAGGTGGCGCGCATGCCGATCACCTATGCGCGCCTGTTTCCGCGCAATGGTTATACGTTTGAAGACGACGCCCTGCAATTCCAGGGCGACATCGCCTCGACCGAGGAGGCCGCCGAGTTTGCCGGGCGCATGCAACGCCACGGATTCAAAAACGTTCGGGAATGGTTCGGCGGCGTGGAAGAGGTTATGCCGGTCGCGATGCTCGTGAACAGCGCGCCCCCCTATCACACGATTCGTAACGAGACCGTTCAGGCGGACATTGTGCCCGCGATCGGAGGAAGGGCCCTGCGAATTACCGAGCGCGCGGGCGGCGTGTGCGTGACGGCCTACAACACGGCGCCGCACCTCTACTTCCCGTTCGCCGGCGGCGAGGAAACGCGCATTGGCCCAACGTTTCTTACGCACGTCGTGGGCAACATGGATCTCTACGAGACCGTTGACGCATCGGACAGCGAACTCGTGCTCGAAACACAAGCCGGAAACTACGCCATTCGCCGCACGTTTGCACTGCTTGATGGCGCGCCGGGCGTACGCATCACCACCACAGCAACGAACGTGAGCGATCAACCTCAGGTGGCCACTGTTCGCAGTCATATCGCGCTCGACTTGGGCGAACTCGCGGATACGCGGGTACGCTTCGTCACGCGCGCGGGCGATAACGTCGAGAAAGACATGCGGTCGATCATCGCCAACAAACGCGAGGGCGAACGGTATGCCGATGACGACGCGCCCAACGGGGAATGGATCTTCACGGGAACCAAGGACGTCGAAGTGCTCCAACGGTTCGACGAGGCGGAGCTTGACTTCACGTGGCTGTACGCCTATCCCGAATCGCTAAACGTGCTTGAGAACGAAGTCTGGTCCAAGGAAGTCACGCTCGCGCCGGGCGAAAGCCGATCGTTCGGCATGGAGATTGAAGCGCGGGCGCAGTGAAGTTATGGCCAGTTTCTTTACAAGACTAAGCGTCAACATACCACGGCATCCCCCCGATAGCGGGCCGCGCTGAACGAAGTCTATTGCGGACCTCACGCCTGCTCCAGTGGATATGAAGTTGGCGCGCCACGGCGTTTCGCGGCACAATAGGAATGGCAAAAGCTTGCTGCGCCGCTTGACGCCGGCGCATATGACGATGCCGATTCAAAGCGTTACGGAAGGAGGGACAGCGGAATGCGCGTACGTTTTACCTGGGACGGCGGCGAAGCCACGGGAGTGCTCAATGATTCGGATACCGCGCGCAGAGTAGCGTCCGCCCTGCCCGCGCAGGGCGAGGCGAACGCCTGGGGCGAGGAGATCTACTTCCAGGTTCCGCTTGACGTGGAGCTGGACGCGAATCCCCAGCAGGTGGTCGATCCGGGAACCATCTGCTATTGGGTGCAGGGCGGCTCTGTGGCGTTGCCCTATGGCCCCACACCCATCTCGGAAGGCGACGAGTGCCGGTTGGTGACGGCCGTGAACATTATTGGCAGGCTCGACGGGGACCCGCGTGTGCTCGACACGATTCCCGAGGGCGGAACCATCCGCATGGAGGCGGTCGAGTAGGTATTGAACCGCGCAGATCCCTGAAACGGAAACGTGACGGCGCGGGTCGATTGGCGGAAGCTTTTCGGCTAGCGTATTGTTATATTTAGGTAAACAGCGAGTTCAACGATGGAGGGAATAGTGGTCATGCGAAACACCATAGCGTCATTAGCGTTGTTCGGCGCCGTTGCGGTTCTAGGGTTGGCGATAGGCTTTGGCGCCGCCCATGCTGAGGAGAGGAAGGTGGTGTTTGTGGCCGGCGAACCCAGCCACGGATACGGCGCGCATGAACATAACGCCGGCTGCCTGCTTCTCAGTGAGCTTCTGAACGAGAACCATCCCGGCGTTACGTCAGTCGTTTATCAAAACGGCTGGCCGGAGGATCCAGACGCCTTCGACGGCGCGGATTCGATTGTTATCTTTGCCGATGGCGGCGGTGGTCATCCCGCGTTACCCCACCTTGATGAACTCGGCGAACTCATGGCGCAGGGCGTTGGGTTTATCATCCTTCACTGGGCCACAGGCGTGCCCACGGAGGAAGCGGGCGACGAATGGCTGGCTTGGGCCGGCGGCAACAAGGAAGCGGGGTGGGCCGTCAATCCGCATTGGGTGATGCAAGAGCCCGAGTTGGCCGATCATCCCATCAATGAGGGCGTGGAACCGTATACCATCGATGATGAGTGGTATTACCATCTCCGTTTTCCGGAGGGTATGGAAGGCGTAACGCCGATAATGAGCGCGCATCCACCCGAGGAAACGCTGGATCGGCCGGACGGAGCTTACAGCGGCAATCCTCACGTGCGTGAAGCGGTGCTTGAACGGGGCGAGATTCAGCACGTGGCCTGGGCGCTCGAGCGCGAAGACGGCGGACGCGGCTTCGGGTTTACTGGCGCGCATTGGCACTGGAACTGGGGGCATCCCATGTTCCGCCAGCAGGTGCTGAACGCCATCGCTTGGACCGCGCATGCCGAAATCCCGGAAGGCGGCGTTCCCGCCGGCGACGTGACTTTTGAAGACCTCCTGGCGAATCAGGACTACGACATGCCGGACGATTTCGATCGCGAGCATTGGGAGGGTCTTGTGAACGAGTGGCGCGAAGCGTTTGGCGAGTAACGAGATAGTCCATTGCGGCGCGCAAAAGCGCGGGCGGAACGGGACGCCATGACATAAGCGTCGCGTTCCGCCCGCGTTGTTTTTGGGTCACGCCTGTCGGTCTTGGAAGCGCGTTTGTCCGCGTGTTACACGTCGCAGAGCTGGATCGCGGCGCGCAGCCCATCGTAGGGGTCACGGGTAGGAATGAACTCGTGCCCTACAAAGCCCTCGTAACCGATGTCGAGCAGGGCCCTCATGATGGGTGGGTAGTTCAGTTCTTGTTCTCCGTCCAACTCGTGCCGGCCTGGACAGCCCGCGGTGTGAATGTGACCGATATGGTCTTTGAATTGGTGTATGCGCCGGATGATGTCACCCTCCATCACCTGGCTATGGTAGATGTCGTATAGCAGCTTCATTCTCGGCGATCCGACCTGCTCGATGATCTCGACGCAATAGTCCGCCGAGTCACCCTGATAACCCGGATGGCCCTTCATTTGGAGCTCGCCAACCGGCGTTTCATCGTAGGAGCCATCGCGTGTGTTTAGGTTTTCGAGGCAAAGGTTGATGTTGTGCTCCTCAGCGTAGCCGATGACTTGCTTGAGACCCTCGACGCAGTTCTCCAGCCCCTCATCTCGTGGAATCACCTCGCCGTCCGGATCATCGACGTCGCGATACTCATAGCCCGTGAAACAGATGACATTCGGATGGCCATACGCCGCCGCCGCATCGATGGCCTCGCGCGTCGCCGCGATGACTTCCTCGCGGTACGCGGGATTGTTGAAGCCTCTCAGGAAAGGCGGATCCAGCTTGATCTGCACCATGGCGCAATTCAGGTCGTACTCGGCCAAAGTCGGCAACGCGTCCGACGTAAGAATCTCGACGCTTTCACAGCCAAGTTCTTTTGCAACTTGGCACATTTTGTCGAGATCCCAGTGTTCGCCGAAGAGTTCGAAGCACCAATGACACACTGAATGCCGAATATTGCCTTTCAGTTCACCTTGCTCCGCCTGGGCCGCAACTCGCCGGGCTTCCCCAGCGCCCGCGCACCCCAGCGCGAGATTGCCCATCCCAGCGGCGGCCATTCCCGCCGCACCCCCCAGCAAGTCCCGACGGGTTATTCCGTGCTTTGGCGCTCCGTGTTTCTCGCTCATTATCTCTCCGCCTCCCCATTGGTTATTGACTGATTCGGCGTAAACGCCCATAACGCCCGTTTAATCACTCAGCGATCCTGCCCATTTCGCATTCCACGCACTCGACCCGCAAACCGGCCACATGGCGTTTCACAACGGTTTTGCAGGCACTGCGCATTATGGAACCACATACCCCACGCAGAACACAAGAAACCGGTGTCACAACGCTCCGTGTGGGCATTGGCCTTAATGCATCGAGACGAGTGAGATAGCCTATGCCCGTCGTCTTACGGCCTGCTGCGTCCGGATTCCCGATACTCCTCCAGCAGCGCCCGCAGTTCTTCAACGATGCCGGGGTGATCCTCGTATACATTCTCTTGCTCGGCCGGATCGTCATTTAGATTGTAAAGTTGGCCCTCTGGATCTTCTTCGCCGGGCTCTTCGCGTTGCGGGCTGGTGAACCCGCCGGAGCCCAGATTGTCCGGGATCAATTTCCACGGTCCCCGCCGGATCGCAAATGTGCCGTCAAGCGAATGATGAACGGCGGCTTCGCGAACGGGCGCGTCGAGATCTTCGTTTAGAAACACGGGGAGCTGATTGTAGGAATCCTCCCCGGCGTCGTCGGGCAGTTCATAGCCCAGGATGGCCGCAAACGTCGCCATGAGGTCGGTTAAACAGAACAGGTCGCCCCGCGCTACACCTTCCGGCGCGTGGCCCGGCCAGCGTATCACGAAGGGGACCCGATGGCCGCCCTCGTGAATGTCCGCCTTCTGCCCGCGCCATGGTCCGTTCGCGCGGTGGCCGTATTGTTCGATGTCGGCCTCGAGCCAATGAGCGCCGTTGTCGCTGGTTACAATTACCAACGTGTCATCGGCCACGCCGGTGCGGTCGAGGGCGTGCAAAATCTGACCGATGCTCCAGTCCACCTCGGCCACGAAATCGCCATAGTATCCCGCCCCGCTCGCGCCGCGGAACGGAGCCGTGGGCAGCCACGGCGTATGGGGAGAAGCGAATGGAACGTAAAGGAAGAACGGCTGGTCCGGCGCCTTGGCGGCTCGTTCCTCGATGTATTGTACTGAGCGGGTCGTAATACTGCCGTGCGCCTCAATGTGTTTGAAGTCCGGCGCGCTGGCGCCCTCCCGCCAGAATCCGCCTCCGCCCTGGCGCCGATGTTCGCTCGCCTCCACATGGCCGGTGGGTTGAGCGATGGGTTCATCCTTTTCAACCCACACATACGGGTCCATATCCAGCGACGCGGGGATGCCGAAGAAATAGTCAAACCCCTGTGTTACGGGACCCGGCCGTAGCGGCGCCTCGTAATCGACATCCTCGTCCACCTCGGGATCGAACTCCTGAAAACCGAGATGCCACTTACCCACGGCCGCCGTGTGATAACCCGCTTTCTGGAGCATGTTCCCGATGGTGACGCGGTCCGGCTCGATCAAGGCGCGGTCATAGCCCCACAGCACTCCGCTGTCCAGCCTTGTCCGCCATGCGTAGCGGCCGGTCAAGGTAGCGTAACGCGTCGGCGTGCATACGGCTGAGGGTGAATGCGCGTC